>JBOHBN010000065.1:0-7287 GCA_050698355.1 Streptosporangiales bacterium
GCCAGCCACGTCATCAGCGACGACCCGGTGGAGACCGCGGCGCTGTGGCGGGTGCGCGAGGAGGGCGCCGGGCTCGCCACACGCGCGCCGGACGGCACCGAGGCGTGGCCGGGCTGGGAGGACGCCGCCGTGCCCCCTGAGCGGTTCGGCGCGTACCTGCGCGAGTTCCGCGGCCTGCTCGACAGGCACGGGCGCACCGGCATCCTGTACGGGCACTTCGGCGAGGGCTGCGCACACATCCGCATCGACTGGCCGCTGCACGAGCCCGATGGCATCGCCGGCTACCGGAGGTTCGTCGAGGAGGCGGCCGACCTCGTCGCCGCGCACGGCGGGACGGTCTCCGGCGAGCACGGGGACGGGCGTGCGCGCTCGGAGCTGCTGTCGCGGGTGTACTCCCCCGACGCGATCACCGCGTTCGGCGAGTTCAAGCATGCGTTCGACCCGGACGGGATGCTCAACCCCGGCGTGGTCGTCGACCCCGCGCCCGTCGACGCGGACGTCCGCTACGGCCCGCCGGTGCGCGCCGAGGCGTTCCTCCCGGTGCAGGCGCTGCATGCCGACCGCGGCTCGTTCGCGGGCGCCGTGCGCCGCTGCGTCGGGGTCGGCAAGTGCCGGGTGCCGAGCGGTACGGCCATGTGCCCCTCGTACCAGGTCACGCGCGACGAGGTGCACTCCACCCGCGGCCGGGCGCGACTGCTCGCCGAGATGCTCGAGGGCGAGGTCATCACCGACGGCTGGCGCTCCACCGAGGTCGCCGACGCGCTCGACCTGTGCCTGTCCTGCAAGGCGTGCAAGAGCGACTGCCCGGTCGACGTCGACATGGCGACGTACAAGGCGGAGTTCCTGTACCACCACTACCGGCACCGGGCGCGGCCGCGCACCCACTACGCACTCGGCTGGCTGCCGCTGTGGCTGCGGCTCGCGCAGGCGGCACCGGCGCTGTCCGGCGTCGTCGGGGGCAACCGGGTGCTGGCCGGGATGGCCCGCGCCGTGGCCGGGATCGACGGCCGGCGCGACATACCCGCGCTGCCGGCGACGACGTTCCGGCGTGCGATGCGAAGGCGACGCACGACCGGGGACGGGTCGCGCGGGACGGTCGTGCTCTGGCCGGACACGTTCACCAACCTGCTCGACCCGGGCCCGGGCACCGCGGCGGTCGAGGTGCTCGAGGCACTCGGCTACCGCGTGGTCCTGCCGAGGGGGCCGGTGTGCTGCGGGCTCACCTGGTACTCGACCGGGCAGCTGGACGTCGCGCGTACGGTGCTGCGGCGGTCGGTCGACGCGCTCGCCCCGCACCTGGACGCCGGACACCCGGTGCTCGGCCTGGAGCCGTCCTGCCTGTCCACGCTGCGCGACGACGCCGCCGAGCTGCTCCCCGACGACCCGCGGGTCGGCACGCTCGCCGAACGGTTGACGACGCTGCCGGAGCTGCTCGCGCGCTACGACGGCGAGTGGCCGTTCGACGACCTGGACCGCGACGCGGTCGTGCAGGTGCACTGCCACCAGGAGTCCACCCGCGGCGCCGCCACCGACCTCGCGCTGATGCAGCGCCTCGGCGTGCGCCCGGACATCGCGGGTCCCGGCTGCTGCGGCCTGGCCGGCGACTTCGGCTTCGCCGCCGGGCATTACGAGGTGTCCCAGGCCTGCGCGGAGTCCTCCCTCTACCCCAAGGTCCGCACAGCGGGCGACGATGCGCTCGTGGTGGCGGACGGTTTCTCGTGTCGCACCCAGGTCGGTCAGGGAACCGGCCACGGCGCCGTACACCTGTCCCAGGTGCTGCGGATGGCCCTACGGCGCTGAGCATGATCGTGGGAACCTTGCCCGCCGCCGGCCACGGGTAGCCTTCCCAGGATCACGGCTGGACGGCGATGGGAGAATGCCCGCATGAGCCCGTACCGCACACAGCTCGCCGTCGCCCAGCTGGCCGGGGGCACCGACAAGCCGGAGAACCTCGCCACGGTCGAGCGACTGCTCGCTGACATGAGGGCTCTGCCCAGCTTCCACGAGGACGACCCGCCGCAGCTCGTCGCGTTCCCGGAGGCCACGATGCGGGTGTACGGCCCGCCCGACGTGCCGCTGGCGCCCGACGCCGAGCCCCTCGACGGGCCGTTCGTGCAGGGCCTGGCCAAGCTGGCGAGGTACCACGAGGTGCAGATACTCGCCGGCATGTTCGAGCGTGCCGAGGGCGGCGACCGCGCGTACAACACCCTGGTGGCGCTGAACCGCAACGGGGAGCTGGTGGCGACGTACCGCAAGGTGCACCTGTACGACGCGTTCAGCTTCCGCGAGTCCGACCAGCTCGTCGCCGGTGACGAGGAACCGCCGGTGCTCGACGACCTGCTCCCCGGCCTGCGTGTCGGGCTGCTCACCTGCTACGACCTGCGCTTCCCCGAGATCGCCAGGTCACTGGTCGAGCGCGGTGCCGAGGTCCTGCTCGTACCGGCCGCCTGGGTACGCGGGCCGCTCAAGGAGATGCACTGGCAGACGCTGCTGCGCGCCCGCGCGATCGAGAACACCGTGTACGTCGTCGCGCCCGCCCAGTGCGGCGGGTCGTACGCGGGCAACAGCATGGTCATCGACCCGCAGGGCATCACCGTCGCCGCGCTCGGCGAGCAGGAGGGCGTGGTCACCGCCGAACCCGACCGGCGGAGGCTGGACGAGGTGCGCGAAGTCAACCCATCGCTCGGCAATCGCCGCTACCCGACCGCGCGACTCGGGTAGGTCCCTCAGAAACCGGAACTTGTCAGTGTCTCATCGACCTATAGCTCGATGAGACACTGACAACTCGACAAACAAATGTAGCCCCGACCGGATTCGAACCGGCGCTACCGCCTTGAGAGGGCGGCGTGCTAGGCCGCTACACAACGGGGCCGTGTGGTGACGCCGAGAAGCTCAGCGCCTCCGCTGGGGTACCAGGACTCGAACCTAGACTAGCGGTACCAGAAACCGCCGGGCTGCCAATTACCCCATACCCCAATCGGAGCGCCTTGCCGACGCTCCGGCAACCAAGTGTACCGGACGGGGCACGCGCCTCCAACGCGAGGCGGGCGTGATCACGACTGCTTCGCCGCCCGCAGGCGGCGCAGCGTGCGCTCGCGGCCGAGCAGCTCCAGCGACTCGAACAGCGGCGGCGAGACGCGGCGGCCCGTGGTCGCCACCCGTACGGGAGTGAACGCGTGCTTCGGCTTGAGGCCGAGCTCGTCGACCAGGGAGGTGCGCAGGGCCCGCTCGATCGGCTCGTGCTGCCACTCGGACACCGCTTCCAGCGCGGTCGTCGCCGCGGCGACGACCGGTTCGGCATCCGCCCCGAGCGCACGCTCCGCGGCATCGGCGTCGACGGCGAACTCCTCCTCGGCGACGAGCAGGAACCCGAGCATCCCGGATGCCTCGGTCAGGTGCACGATCCGTTCCTGGACGAGCGGTGCGGCGGCGGTCACGAGCGCTTCCTGGGCCGGATCGGGCGGGTCGGTGACCAGCCCGTCGCGCTGCAGGAACGGTGTGATCCGGCGCACGAACTCGGCTGGCGGCAGCGTACGGATCTTGTCGCCGTTGATGGAGTCGAGCTTCTTCACGTCGAACCGGGCCGAGCTTGCCCCGACCCGGTCGAGGGTGAACTCGCGCACCAGGTCGTCCAGGTCGAACCCCTCGCGGTCGTCGGCCGGGTGCCAGCCGACGAGTGCGAGGTAATTCGCCATCGCCTCGGGAAGGTAACCATCCCGCCGGTACTGGCTGACGGTGACCGAACCGTGCCGCTTGGACAGCGGGCTGCCGTCGTGGCCGAGCACGTACGGCAGGTGCGCGAACAGCGGCATGTCTTCCTCGGCCACCCCCATCGCCCGGTAGATGGCGACCTGGCGCGGCACCGAGGACAGCAGGTCGTCACCGCGCACGATGTGCGTGAGCTTCATCAACACGTCGTCGACCGTCGCCGCCAGCTGGTACAGCGGCGACCCGTCGGCCCGCATCAACACGAAGTCGGAGATGGTCGCGTTGTCGAACGTGACCTCGCCGCGCACCAGGTCGTGCACCAGCGTCGTGCCGGCGGGCATGCGGAAGCGCAGCACCGGCGTACGACCCTCGGCCTCGTACGCGGCGATCTGCGCGGCGGTGAGGTCGCGGCAGCGCCCGTCGTAGCCGGGCGGCACGCCGCGTTCACGCTGGCTGGCGCGCATCTCGGCCAGCTCCTCCTGGGTGCAGTAGCACGGGTACGCGTTGCCCTGCTCGCGGAACCGGTTCGCCCACTCGCGGTAGAGCTCGAGCCGTTCGCTCTGCCGGTACGGCCCGTACGGGCCACCGACCTCGGGCCCCTCGTCCCAGGTCAGGCCCAGCCAGCGAAGCGAGTCGCCCGCGGCGGCGATGTACTCGTCGGTCACCCGGCTGCGGTCGGTGTCCTCGATGCGCAGCACGAACTGGCCGCCGCAGTGCCGCGCGTACGCCCAGGAGTACAGCGCCGTGCGGATATTGCCGATGTGCAGGTCACCGGTCGGCGACGGCGCGAACCTGGTGCGTACGGTCCGGTCGCGGGGCGCGTCAGTCACGGGGAACCACCGTGTTCGTGAGCGTACCGATCCCTTCCACGGTGACCGACATGCGGTCACCGATCTGTACAGGACCGACGCCGGCCGGCGTGCCGGTGAGGATCACGTCGCCGGGGAGCAGCGTCATCGCGGCGGTGATGTAGGTGATGAGTGCTGGGATGTCGCGGATCATCTGCGACGTACGCCCCGCCTGCCGCTGCTCGTCCCCCACGGTGCAGCCGATCGCGAGGTCGGACGGGTCGAGCTCGGTCTCGATCCACGGCCCGATCGGGCAGAAGCCGTCGAAGCCCTTCGCCCGCGCCCACTGCGCCTCGCGGCGCTGGAGGTCCCGCGCGGTCACATCGTTGGCGCAGGTGTAGCCGAACACGACGTCCATCGCCCGCTCCGGCGGAACCTCCCGGCAGACCCGGCTGATCACGACGGCGAGTTCGGCCTCGTGATGCACGTTGGCGGAGAGCGCTGGGTAGGTGACCGGCTCGCCGGGCCCGACGATCGACGTGGACGGCTTGAGGAACACGATCGGCTCCTCCGGTACCGCCGAGCCCATCTCGGCCGCATGCTCGGCGTAGTTCTTGCCGATCGCGACGATCTTGCTCGGCAGCACGGGAGCGACCAGCCGCGCCTCGGCCAGCGGCTGCCTGCTGCCGGTCAGCTCGAGCTGCGGCGAGAACGGATGCCCGTTGACCTCGGCGAGAACCTCAGAACCGGGGTCGCCCTGGATCACTCCGAACGCGAGACTGTCGTCCTTGACGAACCTAGCGATACGCACGGTCCCTGAGGCTATCGGCCCACCCGGTTCGCGCTGCCCGCACCCTCACACCGGCCGCGCCCGGCTCGCTGTGTCGGCACGGGGCGCCCCCGTGACGCTAGGTCCGTCACTGGGCGTCCCCGTGACGAAAAGCCGCAGGCCCGACGGTCAGGCCGGGACGCGGGCCCTTGCCTGGGCGGCGGCGTTCTGGGCGTGGCCGCGCCGCAGCAGGTAGTACGCGAGCGCGTCCTCGAGCGCCTGCCAGGACGCGGCCAGTACGTTGTCCCCGACGCCGACCGTGCCCCACTCGTCGTCGTCCGCACCGGTCGAGATCAGCACGCGGGTCACCGCGTCGGTGCCGTGCGCGCCCTCCAGGATCCGTACCTTGTAGTCGACCAGATCAACGCCGGCAAGCTCGGGGAACGTCTGCTCGAGGCCTTGCCGCAGCGCGCAGTTGAGCGCGTCGAACGGGCCGTGCGCCTCACCGGTCACGACGATGCGCTGGTCCTTCGCGTGCAGCCGCACTGTCGCCTCGCTGGTCGAGCTGCCGTCGGCGCGCTGCTCGACGATGACCCGCCACGAGTCGACGGTGAACGCGCGGCGCCGCTCGCCATCGAGCGCGTCGCGCACCAGCAGCTCGAACGACGCGTCCGCCGCGTCGAAGGTGTAGCCGGCGGCCTCGTACGCCTTCACCTGCTCCGTGATCGAGGTCAGCATGTCTCGGTCGCTGGACAGGTCGTAGCCGAGCTCCTTGCCCTTCAGCTCGACGCTGGCCCGCCCGGCCATGTCCGAGACGAGCATGCGCATGTCGTTGCCGACCTCGGCAGGCTCGGCGTGCTGGTACATCATCGGGTCGACCTTGATGGCGCTCGCGTGCAGTCCCGCCTTGTGCGCGAACGCGGAGTGCCCGACGTACGGCTGGCTCGCCTGCGGCGAGACGTTGGTCACCTCGGCTACCGCGTGCGCGACGTGGGAGAGCTCGGCGAGCCTGCCCTCGGGCAGCACCGGCCGCCCCATCTTCAGCTCGAGATCGGCGACGACGGTGAACAGGTTGGCGTTCCCGCACCGCTCCCCCGTGCCGTTCGCCGTGCCCTGCACGTGCGTGGCACCGGCGGCGACGGCGGCGAGGGTGTTCGCGACCGCGCACCCGGTGTCGTCGTGTGCGTGCATGCCGAGCCTGGCGCTCGTGGCGTCACGCACCTCCGCGACAGTCGCGGTGACCTGGTGCGGAAGCATCCCGCCGTTGGTGTCGCAGAGGACGACGACATCCGCACCGGCCTCGGCGGCGGTACGCACGACCGCCAGCGCGTACGCCGGGTCGAACCGGTACCCGTCGAAGAAGTGCTCGGCGTCGAGGAAGACGCGCAGGCCCTCGGCGGTGAGGTGCGCCACGGTGTCGCGCACCATGGCGAGGTTCTCGTCCTTGCTCGTTTGCAACGCGCGCTCGACGTGCCGCGCGTCGGACTTCGCGACCAGGCATGCCACAGGTGCGCCCGCGTCACGTACTGCCGCGACGAGCGGGTCGTCCGCGGCCGCCGTCCCGGCCCGCCGGGTCGAGCCGAACGCGGCCAGCGTGGCGTAGCGCAGGTCCAGATCGGTGCGCGCACGCCGGAAGAACTCGGTGTCCTTCGGGATGGCGCCCGGCCAGCCTCCCTCGATGAAGCCCACGCCCAGCTCGTCGAGCTGGCGGGCGATCGCCAGCTTGTCCGCGACGGTCAGGTTGAGGCCCTGCTGCTGGGCGCCGTCGCGCAGTGTCGTGTCGTAGACGTGGAAGCTGTCGTCGAACATCGTGCTCCGGTCGGGTCGAGGTGTCTGGACCAACAAAAAGACCCCCCGTTTCGTACGGGAGGTCTGCGCGTCGGCGATCTGTCGCAACGCGCTAGGTGCTAATAATGCCAAGATACTGCACGCAGTCACCGTCTCACATCAAACGTCGCCCACGGAACTCCCGTCTCAGCATGTGGTCCGGCAACGTGTCAGTACCTCAGCTCGCTATAGCGG
>JBOHBN010000066.1:0-2176 GCA_050698355.1 Streptosporangiales bacterium
GCTCAGCTCGCTATAGCGAGCTGAGCTACTGACAAGACGGTGGGTACGCCGGGGCCCGCCCAGCTAGACGTCGGAGAGGTCGACGACGCGGCCGTACTCGGCACCGATCGTGGTGGTGATCGTGCTCATCAGGTCGGCGGGCATCGTCTGGTCGACGGTCATCACGACGAGCGCATGCACGGCCTCGTCGTCGCGTCCGACCTGCATGCCCGCGATGTTGATCTGCGCGTCGCCGAGCAGGCGCCCGACCGTACCGACGATGCCGGGGCGGTCGAAGTACCGGAAGAACGCCATGTGCTCGGCCAGGACGATGTCGACGTCGTACCCGTCGACCTCGACGAGCTTCTCGATGTGCCTGCGACCCACCAGGGTGCCGGACACCGAGTGCATCTCGCCGGACGGCAGGGTGCCGCGCACCGTCACGACGTTGCGGAACTCCGGGCTCTCCTCGTACGTGACCAGGTTCACCTCGACGTCGCGCTCCTGGGCGAGCAGCGGCGCGTTGACGTAGCTGACCGAGTCCTCCACCACGTCGGCGAAGACGCCCTTGAGTGCGGCGAGCTGCAAGACCTGCACGTCCTCGGCGGCGATCTCGCCGCGTACCTCGACGTCCAGGCTCGCGGCCATGCCACCCGCCAAAGCCGTCCACAGCCGGCCGAGCTTCTCCATCAGCGGCAGCGCGGGGCGCACGTCCTCGGCGATCGCGCCACCCTGGACGTTGACCGCGTCGGGCACCAGCTCGCCGGCGAGCGCGAGCCGCACCGACTTGGCGACCGCGACACCCGCCTTCTCCTGGGCCTCGTGGGTGCTCGCGCCGAGGTGCGGGGTGACCACGGCGTTCGGCAGGTCGAACAGCGGGCTGTCCGTGCACGGCTCGCTCGAGTACACGTCCACGCCGGCGCCCGCCAGCCGGCCGTCCTTCAGCGCCGCCACCAGCGCGTCCTCGTCCACGATCCCGCCGCGGGCAGCGTTGATGATGTACGCGCTCGGCTTGACCAGGCTCAGCTCGTGGTCGCCGACCAGGCCCTTGGTCTCGGTCGTCTTCGGCAGGTGGACGGTCATGAAGTCGCTCTCGCGCAGCAGCTCCTCCATGCCCACGAGCCGCACGCCGAGCTGGCCGGCCCGCGCGGCCGACACGTACGGGTCGAAAGCGATGAGCTTCACGCCGAACGCGCTCAGCCGCTGCGCGACGAGCACGCCGATGCGGCCGAGCCCGATGATGCCGACGACCTTGTCCTGAAGCTCGGCGCCGGTGTACTTCGACCGCTTCCACTCCCCCGCCTTGAGCGCGGCGTCGGCCTGCGGGACGTTGCGCGCGCACGAGAGCAGCAACGCGATCGCGTGCTCGGCGGCGCTCACGATGTTGGACTGCGGGGCGTTCACGACCATCACGCCGCGCTTGGTCGCGGCGGCGACGTCGACGTTGTCCAGGCCGACGCCCGCGCGGGCGACCACCTGCAGCTTGTCGGCGGCCGCCAGCGCCTCGGCGTCCACCTTGGTCGCGCTGCGCACGATGAGGGCGTCGGCCGCGGGCAGCGCGGCGATCAGCGCGGGCCTGTCGGTGCCGTCGACCTGGCGGACGTCGAAGTCCTCGGCGAGTACGGCGAGACCTGCGGGCGAGAGTTCGTCGGCAACGAGTACGACGGAACGGTTCACGGTAGAGACCTCTCGGGCGAGTCGGGTGCGGTGTCCTGAAGGATCGGACACGGCACTGTGCCCGCAGGGCCCCGAGTCTAGTGCACGCGGCCCGCACCGCAACGCCACCCGCGCCGCGCGCAGCCACTGGGAGCTGTCAGTGCCTGGTTGAGCCATAGCTCAACCAGGCACTGACAACGTGCCAGAAGGAAGCGCTAGGCGGTCTCGGTGATCGGGCGGTCGACCCACGGCATCATCGCGCGCAGCTTCTCCCCCGTCTGCTCGATCTGGTGCCTGGCGTGCTCCTCCCGCGCACGGGTGAAGTTCGGGCGCCCGGCCTCGTCCTCGGCGATCCACTCCCGGGCGAAGGTGCCGTCCTTGATCTCGGCCAGCACCTGCCGCATCGCCTGCCGGACGTGGTCGTCGGCGATGCGCGGGCCGCGGCTGTAGTCGCCGTACTCGGCGGTGTCGGAGACCGAGTACCGCATCCGCGCGATGCCGCCCTCGTACATCAGGTCCACGATCAGCTTGATCTCGTGCA
>JBOHBN010000067.1:0-15227 GCA_050698355.1 Streptosporangiales bacterium
GCTTCTCCTCGAAGATGCCAACCTGCTGCAGCGCGCCGCGTTCGATCATGTCGATGAACGGGTCACCGGCGATCTGGTCGGAGAACCGGGTGCACCGCGCGCAGAGCACGCAGCGCTCGCGGTCGAGCAGCACCTGCGAGGAGATCGCTATCGGCTTGGCGTACGTACGCTTCACGTCGGCGAACCGCGACTCACCCTGGCCGTTGCTCATCGCCTGGTTCTGCAGCGGGCACTCGCCGCCCTTGTCGCACACCGGGCAGTCGAGCGGGTGGTTCATCAGGAGGAGTTCCATCACGCCGCGCTGCGCCTTCTCCGCGACCGCGGACGTCAGGTGGCTCTTGACCACCATGCCGTCGGTGCAGACGATGGTGCACGACGCGGCAGGCTTCGGCATGCCCCTGCCGTTGCCCATGTCGGTGACCTCGACGAGGCACTGCCGGCACGCGCCGACCGGGTCGAGCAGCGGGTGGTCGCAGAACCGCGGGATCGCCACACCGAGCATCTCCGCGGCACGGATGATGAGCATGCCCTTGGGCACGTCGAGCACCGTGTCGTCGATGGTGACGGTGATCATGCCCTCCGGCCGCTCCGCCGGCGGGCCGACACCCTCCTTCGTCGTTACCGTCATGAAGCGGTCTCCAAATAAGCTCCAGTGATCATGAAACTTCCTCGCTGCCATAGCAACGAGCATCTTTCATGATCACTGTGATGAGGCGGTACACGTGCGGTCATCGGGCCCCTGCCCGGCTCGCCGAGGCGCCGGCGAGGGCCTTCTTCCGATCCTTGCGGAACGGGCAGCCGCCCTGCGTGTAGTGCGCGATGTACTCGTCCCGGAAGAACTGCAGTGACGAGGTCACCGGGCTGGTGGCGCCGTCGCCCAGAGCGCAGAATGCGCGCCCGAGGATGTTCTCCGACAGGTCGAGCAGCAGGTCGAGGTCCTTCTCGCTCGCCGTTCCCTGCTCCAGCCGGTCGTAGACCTGGACGTACCAGAACGTGCCCTCCCGGCACGGCGTGCATTTGCCGCAGGACTCGTCGGCGTAGAACTCACACCAGCGCTTGACCGCTCGCACCACGCAATCGGAGTCGTCGAAGACCATCAGCGCACTCGTGCCGTTCAACGAGCCGGCGGCCGCGACCGAGTCGAAGTCGAGCGGCAGGTCGAGGTGCTCGTCGGTGAGCAGCGGCGTCGACGAGCCGCCGGGCGTCCAGAACTTGAGGCTGTGCCCCTCGCGGATGCCGCCGGCCATGTCGATCAGCTCGCGCAGCGTGGTGCCCATCGGCGCCTCGTACTGGCCGGGGTACTTCACCCGGCCGGACAGCGAGAAGATACTCGTGCCGGGCGACTTCTCGGGCCCCATCGACTTCCACCAGTCCGCGCCGTGCTTGATGATGTGCGGCACGGACGCGATCGTGCCCGTGTTGTTGACGACGGTGGGCGACTGGTAGACGCCGTGCGTCGCCGGGAACGGCGGCTTCAGCCGCGGCTGCCCGCGGTAGCCCTCCAGCGAGTCGAGCAGCGCGGTCTCCTCGCCGCAGATGTACGCGCCCGCGCCGGGGTGGACGGTGACCTCCAGGTTGAAGCCGGAGCCCAGGATGTCGGCACCGAGGTACCCCGCCTCGTACGCCTCGCGCACCGCGCTCTGCACCCGACGCATCGCGTGCACCGCCTCACCGCGGACGTAGAAGAACGCCCGGCTCGCGCGCACGGCGTAGCAACAGATGATCGCGCCCTCGATCATCTGGTGCGGGTCGGCGATCATCAGCGGCACGTCTCGACAGGTGCCGGGCTCGCTCTCGTCGCAGTTGAGCGCAAGGTAGTGCGGCTTGTCGTCGTCCTTCGGGACGAAGCCCCACTTCATCCCGGTGGGGAAGCCCGCACCGCCGCGACCGCGGAGGCTGGAGTCCTTCACCACCTGGGTCACGGCTTCGGGGTCCATGCCGAGCGCCGTACGCAAGGCGGAGTAGCCGCCGTCCGCCTCGTACGTGCGCAGGGTCCAGGACTCGTCGCGCCCCCACCGCGCGGTCAGCACCGGGGTGATCGGCACGTCAGCCCTCCTCGTCGTCGTCGGTCTTGCGCTCGTTCCGCTGGCGCTTGCGCGCCTCCGCGGCCTTCTGCGCCGACTTGTCCGCGGTTCCGCCGGAGGTTCCGGCCTCCGCCGACTCGCCGGCGCTCGTCACGGTCGTGGTGTCCTCGCGGTCGCCGGAGAAGGCGGTCGGCGCCACACCCGCGCCCGCCTCCTCGTGCGCCTCCTCGGCCGCGGCGTCGCGCCCTGGCTCGGACGTGCCCTCCGCCGTCATGCCGTGCCGCTCGGCGAGCCGGAGCCCGGCAAGCGACGGCTCGCCCGCGCTGCCGCCCGCGGTGATCGCTTCGGCGCGTTCGTCGGGGAAACCGGCCAGCTGCCGCTCGATCTGCTTGAACGTGCACAGCGGCGCGCCGCGCGTGGGCATCGGGAGCTCACCGGCGCGGATCCGGCGGGCCACCTCGACCGCCGACTCCGGCGTCTGCTGGTCGAAGTACTCGTAGTTGACCGTCACGACCGGCGCGTAGTCGCATGCCGCGAGGCACTCCGCGTGCTCCAGGGTCAGCCGCTCGTCCTCGGTGGTCCCGTGGTTGTCGACGCCGAGCTCCTCGCTCAGCGCCTCGAAGATCTCGTCGCCGCCGAGCATGCCGCACAGGGTGTTGGTGCACACGCTCAGCAGGTACTCGCCGGCGGGCTGCCGCTTGTACATCGAGTAGAACGTGGCCACGGCGGTGACCTCAGCGGTGGAGAGGTCGAGCTCCTCGGCGCAGAACTTGATGCCCTCGCCGCTGACGTAACCCTCCTGCGACTGCACCAGGTGCAGCAGCGGCAGCAGCGCGGAACGCGACCTGCCCTCGGGATACCGGGCGACGATCTCCCGCGCCTGCGCGCTGAGGTCCTCGCCGAAGGTTGTCGCTGTCACCTGTCCACTCCACCGATCACCGGGTCGACGCTCGCCACCGCGACGATGACGTCGGCGATCATGCCGCCCTCGGCCATCGCCGGAACCGCCTGCAGGTTCACGAACGAGGGGTCGCGCAGGTGCACCCGGTACGGACGGGTGCCGCCGTCGGAAACCACGTGGCAGCCGAGCTCGCCCTTCGGCGACTCGATCGGCACGTACGCCTGCCCCGCGGGGACCCGGAATCCCTCCGTCACCAGCTTGAAGTGGTGGATCAAGGCCTCCATCGAGCTGCCCATGATGTGCCGGATGTGGTCCAGCGCGTTGCCTTGGCCGTCGTGGCCGACAGCGAGCTTCGCCGGCCAGCCGATCTTCGGGTCGTCGATCATCACCGGCGCCGACTTCGGCGGCCCGAGCCGGTCGATGCACTGCTCGATGATCCGGAGCGACTCCTTCATCTCCTCGACCCGGATGAGGTACCGGTCGTAGGAGTCGGCGCCCGTACCGGTCACCACGTCGAAGTCGTATTCCTCGTAGCCGCAGTACGGCTGGGTCTTGCGCAGGTCCCAGGGGATGCCGGTCGACCGCAGGGGCGGACCGGTGACACCCAGCGACATGCAGCCGGGGAGGTCGAGCACCCCGATTCCCTTGGTGCGGCCGATGAAGATGGGGTTCTCATTCAGCAGCTTCTCGTAGTCGGGGATGCGCTTCCAGAAAACCTTGACGAACTCCCGCAGCCGGTCGAGCGCGTCGTCGGGAAGGTCCTGCACGATCCCGCCGGGGCGAATGAACCCGTGGTTCATCCGCAGGCCCGTGATCATCTCGAGCATGTCGAGGCAGAGCTCGCGCTCGCGGAAGCCGAACGTCATGACCGTGAGCGCGCCCATCTCCATGCCGGCGGTGGCCAGCGCCACGATGTGCGAGGAGATGCGGTTGATCTCCATCAGCAGCACCCGGATGACGTTCGCGCGCTCGGGGATGTCGTTCTCGATGCCGAGCAGCCGCTCGACGGACAGCACGTACGCCGTCTCGTTGTGTATCGGCATCAGGTAGTCCGCGCGGGTGACGAATGTGACGCCCTGGGTGAACGTGCGGTACTCGCAGTTCTTCTCGATGCCCGTGTGCAGGTAGCCCAGACCGATGCGGCACTCGGTGACGGTCTCGCCGTCCAGCGCCAGGATCAGCCGGAGCACCCCGTGGGTGGATGGGTGCTGCGGGCCCATGTTGACGACGAGGCGACCCTCGTCGTCCTCCATGGCCGCCTCGGTGACCGTGTCCCAGTCACCGCCGCTCACGGTGTACAGGCGCGCGGACGTGTCGTCGTCCACGACCTCCTGCGCACTCTCGCCGGAAGGCGTCTCTTCCTCCGGGATGGTGTAGACGTCGTAGTCGCTGGTCATCAGTTGTACCCCCTCCGTTGATCCGGCGGAGGGACGCTCGCGCCCTTGTACTCCACGCCGATCCCGCCGAGCGGGTAGTCCTTGCGCTGCGGGAACCCGACCCAGTCATCGGGCATCTCGATGCGGGTGAGCGCCGGGTGCCCGTCGAAGACGATGCCGAAGAAGTCGTAGGTCTCACGCTCGTGCCAGTTGTTCGTCGGGTAGACATCGACGATCGACGGCACGTGCGGATCGGCGTCGCCGCAGGCGGCCTCGACACGGATGCGCCGGTTGTGGGTGATGGAAAGGAAGTGGTAGACCGCGTGCAGCTCGCGACCGGTGTCCTGCGGGTAGTGGACGCCGGAGACGCCGCTGCAGACCTCGAACTTCAGGCCGGGGTCGTCGCGCAGGGTGCGCACGAAGCGCAGCAGGTGCTCGCGCCGCACGTGGAAGGTGATCTCGCCGCGGTGCACGATCACCTGCTCGATCGCGGCGGGCAGGTCGTCGTACGCGGCCTCGAGTGCGTCGGCGACCTCGTCGAAGCCCTCGCCGTACGGGCGCTCGCTCGGCCCGGGGAAGGGCTCCGGGCGCCGCAGCAGGCCGTAGCCGGACGTGTCACCGGTGCCGCGCGCACCGAACATGCCGGTGGCGTACGTCTGGCGTTCCGGCGGTGTCGGCCGGAGCTCGGCCGGCGCGTTCTCGCTCGGGTCGCCCGTCATGCGCCCGCCTCGCTGCGCTCGTCGGCCACCTGACCCAAGGGGCTGTGCCCATGATTCGCTCGCTGACGCTCGCTCATAGCGCCACACCTCGCGAGCCGGACGTGGGGAGGGCCTGCAGCGCGTCGCGCTCGGCTTCCTCTTCCTCGTTGATGCGGTTGACGCCGAGCTTCTCGTGCTCGATCTTGTCGTGCAGCTTCACGATGCCGTCGATCAGCATCTCCGGCCGCGGCGGGCAGCCCGGCACGTACATGTCGACCGGTACGACGTGGTCGACGCCCTGCACGATCGCGTAGTTGTTGAACATGCCGCCGCTGCTCGCACACACGCCCATCGACAGCACCCACTTGGGCTCGGGCATCTGGTCGTAGATCTGGCGCAGTACCGGCGCCATCTTCTGGCTCAGCCGGCCAGCGACGATCATCAGGTCGGACTGCCGCGGTGACGGCCGGAAGACCTCCATGCCGAACCGGCCGAGGTCGTAGCGCGGCCCGCCGGAGGTCATCATCTCGATCGCGCAGCACGCGAGGCCGAACGTCGCCGGCCACAGCGACGACCTGCGGGCCCAGCCGGCCGCCTTCTCGACGGTCGTCAGCAGGAACCCTGCCGGGATCTTGTCTTCTACACCCATGGACTTCCTCCTGAGAACATGCTGGGAAACTCAGGTCGAGGTGACCTCACTCGCAACAGCCCGCCGAGCGACGAGCCCTTGATTGAAGACTCGGTCAACTCTCCTCCACAAGGTCGGTTTCCCAGCACGCTTTTCAGTCCCACTCGAGCCCGTGCCGGCGCCACACGTAGGCGTACGCGACGAAGACGACGACGATGAACAAGCCCATCTCGACCAGACCGAACAGGCCGAGGCCGTCGAAGGCGACGGCCCACGGGTACAAGAAGATGATCTCGATGTCGAAGATGATGAACAGCATCGCGGTCAGGTAGTACTTCACCGGGAACCGGCCGCCGCCGGACGGCTGCGGCGTCGCCTCAATGCCGCATTCGTACCCCTCGACCTTCGCTCGGTTGTAGCGCTTGGGCCCGACGAGCGTGGTCGCTACGACGGTGACGCTGGCGAACGCGAACGCGATGACCGCGAGTACGACGATCGGGACGTAGAGGTGCATCTTCTCCTCACCCTTATGTGTCGTACCGGTTGGTCAGTGTAGGACCGGCGTCGCTCGCCGGTTGGACGGGGATCACGCCGCAGGCGCCAGCTTCGTCATGGCGCCGATGACGCGGTCGGCGGCATCGCCGCCACGCGGGTCGGTCAGGTTGGCGAGCAACTTCAACGTGAAGCGCATCATCGTCGGGTGCGGCAGCCCGTGCCTGGTCGCCACCTGCATCAGCCGCGGGTTGCTGATCATCCGTACGAAGATGCGGCCGAGCGTGTAGTAGCCGCCGTACTTGGCGCGTACCTGCCGCGGGTACGCCGCGAGCGCGCGCTCCCGCGCACCCGCGGTCGGCCGCGCGAGCGCCTGCACGACGGTCTCGGCGGCGATCTCGGCGGACTCCATCGCGTACGCGATGCCCTCGCCGTTGAACGGGTTGACCATGCCCGCCGCGTCACCGACGACCACGAGCCCGCGGGTGTAGACCGGCGTGCGGTTCAGGCCCATGGGCAGCGCCGCACCGCGGATCTTACCGACAGCGTGCGGTTCGGTGAACTGCCACTCCGGGGGCATGCTGTCCAGCCAGCGGCGGAGCAGGTCGCGGTAGTCGACGCGCTGGAATGCGGCGGACGCGTTGAGGATGCCGACGCCGACGTTGCTCGTACCGTCGCCGACCCCGAAGACCCAGCCGTAGCCCGGCAGCAGGTTGTCGCCGTCGCGCAGCTCGAGCCAGGACTCCAGCCAGTCGTCGTCGTGTCGCGGGCTCTCGTAGTACCTGCGGTACGCGACCCCCATCGGCCGGTCCTCGCGGCGGCGCAGTCCCATCGCGATGGAGAGCCGGGTGGAGTTGCCGTCGCACGCCAGCACCAGCGGGGCGCGGTACTCGGCCTCGGCGCCGTCGCGCTTGGCCCGTACACCGACGATCCGGTCGGTGCGCTCGTCGAGGATCGGGCCCGTGACGGGCGTGCCCTGGAACAGGCGGGCACCGGCCTTCTCCGCGTGCCGCGCGAGCGTCTCGTCGAAGTCGAGGCGGGTGCGCACAAGACCGTAACCGGGATACTCGGTGAGGTCGGGCCAGGGCAGCTGCAGCCGCATGCCACCGCCGTAGATGCGAAGCCCGTGGTTGCGGATCCAGCCGTCCGCCTCCGCGAAGGGAATGCCCATCCGGACCAGCGAGCGCACGGCCCTGGGGGTCAGCCCGTCACCGCACACCTTCTCCCGCGGGAATGTGCTCTTCTCCAGCACCAAGACGTCGAGGCCGGCTTGCGCGAGGTAGTACGCCGCTGTTGAGCCTGCGGGCCCCGCGCCGACGACGATAACGTCCGCTTCCTCGGTCACGGCCATGTCCTTCAGTACTCGCACGTTCTTGTGAACCGCTTCACGAACTGGTCAGCTTCACCCTACTCCTCCCCGCACTGCGATCCGTAACGCGGCTGGTCATCACACGGAGCCGGGCGATTGCTCGAATACCTCTCCATAAGAGCACCTTGTAATTAGGTAGCCATGCTTCTAACGTGAGTGATACCAGGCGCATTGCCCGGCCGATTTCTCTCGATCAGAGCCGCCATGAACGCCATGCCTACGACTGGCTCGCATCCTTCGCATCGCCACCGAGGCGACCACGCCGTCCCGGGCGCAGAACGTCGCCGAACCATGACCTCCAGGGAGACACCATGACAAAACAGCCACCCGCCCGAACCGCCGATTGCTCATTCGTGCCGCCGCACGTCGTCGCGCATCTCGCGCGCACCACCGCCGCGGAAACGGCGGCACCGAGTGCCGCCCAGCGGACAGCAGTCGTCAGCACCATGTTGCGCGATCAGCGTGCCGCGGGCCGGAGCAACGCAAGGGTGCTCGACGCGCTCACCGCGATTACCTCTCCGCGCCCGGGCAAGGGCGACCGGGCGGTCTACGACGACCAGAACACCTGGAACTTCGACGTCGACCTCGTCAGGGGGGAGGGCGACCCCGTAAACGCAAGCGAGAACGTCAACCATGCCTACGACTTGGCGGGCGCGACCCGCCAGTACTACAAGGATGTCCACGACCGGGATTCGATCGACCACAACAACATGACGATCGACGTCAACGTCAACTACGGCACACAGTTCCGCGGGCGCGTTCTGGGACGGGAGCCGCCTTGTTCTGGGAAACGGCGACGGGCAGACCTTCGTCGACTTCGCCCTGTCACCGGATGTCGTGGGTCACGAGTTCACGCACGGCGTGGTGGAGCACACCGCCAAGCTCGACTACTACAGCCAGTCCGGAGCGCTGAACGAGTCGTTCGCCGACGTCTTCGGGAGCCTCGTCGAGCAACACCTCAGGCGGCAGGACTTCGACTCGGCGAACTGGCTGATCGGAGACGAGATCATGGCGCCGGCGCCCTACGGCGAGGCGCTGCGGTCGATGGCCCACCCGGGGACCGCGTACGACAACCCGGTCATCGGCAAGGACCCGCAGCCCGACCACATGGACCGCTACTACGCGGGTCCGGCGGACAACCAGGGCGTGCACATCAACAGCGGCATCGTCAACCGCGCCTTATACCTCACTGCGGCCGAACTGGGGACCGAGGGCGCCGGGCGGGTCTGGTACGCGGGCCTGCAAAACCTCTGGCCCACGGCGAACTTCGCTGACGCCGCCGAGGTGCTCAGCGCTCAGGCCCGGATCCTCGCCCGGGACAAGACCGTGGACCGCCAGGCAGCACAGGTGGTCCGCGGCGCGTTCCGCGCAGTGGGCATCGTCTGACGTACGAGCTCAGTCAGCAGGGTTGCGCCCGTTGGTCCAGCAACTGGATCAACGGGCGCAGCTCTGCCGGAACCGTGCTCTCGTCGAGAGTCGCCTGCACGCGTTCTGAGCCACGTACGATCGTCAGGTCGAGCGCGGGCAACCGGTGGTCACTGCGAACGTGTTGGAGTGCCTGGAGATCGAGCACGTCGACGAGCACGCGCAGCTGGCGGGCGTCCTCTTCGGGCAACTCGTCACTGTCCATGGTGGCGCACCGCCGCAGGCCGGTGAATCCGCCACTGCGCTGTAGCTCCACTCTGATGTGCCCGTCCGTCATCGCCGCGCCCTGCGGCTCTTGTGTCTACGAAGTCGCAGGTTAGTCCCCTGGGCGCGACGGGTATGTCCGAGATGTCTGGTGGCAAGCGGGAGGCGGGCCGGTACCGGCATGGATCGGGTATTACTGAAGACAAAGTGCTGGGCCTGCGCGGCAGTGCTGTACCGGGGCGTCGCGCCGCGCAACCAGGGCCATGGCCACTTGTCGTGGTTCTGCGCCCAATGCGATGTCTCGTGGTCGGGCCCGGGAGAACCCGTACACGAACGGGTCATGTGTGAATCGTAATCTTCGGCGGATTGACCTGCTTCCTTCGCGAGCCGAGCCGCAGGGGTACCCAGCACACCGCCTCCAGCACGGCGACGACGACCAGCGCGAAGCCGATCACCACGGTCGGTGGCAGGACGATCGGTAGGGCAAGCACCGTCCACAGCAGCACGAGCGGGGCGTCACGCCACCAACCGACGTAGCCGTGCTTGCGGGTGAGCAACGCGCCCCAGCGCACGCCTGCCCAGCACAACCAACGCAGCACGAACGGAACCCCACAGCGCCGCAGCGCCTGGCGGAGGATGCCGTCCGCCTCCCGGTAGGCGATCCGCCCGGCTGGGGCCTCGACACGCCACAGGTGATCGTGCAGGATTCCCGCCCGGGCCGACGGACCCGAGCGCGGCATCAGCCACGCGGTCAGGCGCGGCACGGACGCGAAGTCGGTCGTCGCGCCAACAGGCACCGTGAACTGCTGGGAGTTGGCGCCGTAGCGCAACTCCCGCACCAAGCGCCATTCCAGGTTTTCGGTTTGCTCCACGACGGCCGGGCCGGCGAAGCCGTCCGGGATCCGCGCCGCTTCCGGTTCGAGCCCGGGAGGCCCTGCCGGCTGCAGCGGGCGAGTTTCTGGCTTGGAGATATCGCTTCCGGTAGTAACGTCGATCATGGTCATCGACCAGCCTCACAGAAGTCGCCGGCCGCGGCGCGGACCCGCAACATCAGGGTAGAAGCATGGTCACCTAATTACAAGGTATTCTTGTGGCCATGACCGGGAGGGGCATGCTGGTGCAAGCCGTGCGTGAGCTCGTACTGGCCATCGAGCACTACCGCGGTGAGCGCGGCCGCGCCGCCGGCCGCAGCGCCACCGAGCTCACCGCACTGGGCTGCCTGTACGTCGACGGGCCGCAGACTCCAACCGCGATCGCGCGCCACCTGGCGATCACAACTCCGTCGGCGACCGAGCTGGTCGACCGGCTCGAACGCACCGATCGCGTCCGGCGGCAGCCGCATCCGGATGATCGTCGCAGTCTCCTGGTGGAACTCACCGACAGCGGCCGCGCCGAGATCGCCGACGCCTACAACGAGTTCGCGGCCCGACTCGACCCCGTCCTGGCGGACTGCAACGCCGCGGAGCGCCAAGCGGTGCTGAACTTCCTTATATCGGCCCGCGAGGCCTTCATCGAGCACGACACCGAGACGGTGGAGGTTACACCCGGGTCCGATTCCGCGGTGCAGGGCGACTTGTCAGTGTCTGGTTGAGCTATAGCTCAACCAGACACTGACAACCTGCGTGGACGTGTCAGCTGGCGCGGCGGGCCTGGGTGTCGACCAGGTAGCGGGAGTACCCAGGGATGGTGAGGAAGTTCGGGTACTCCTCGCTGAGCGAGACCTCCTCGAACAGCCGGCGGGCGTCGGCGTACCGGTTCGAGTCCGGTGCCTCTGCGGTACGCGCGGCCTCCTCCTCGTCCAGGAGCTGCGTCACGTACTCGCGGGTGACGGTGCCACCGCCCTCGATCGGCGCCTCCTGCTGGATCCACTGCCACAGCTGCGACCTGGAGATCTCCGCCGTCGCCGCGTCCTCCATCAGGTTGTTGATGCCGACCGCGCCGTTGCCGCGCAGCCACGCCTCCAGATACGACAGGCCGACCTGCACGTTGTTGCGTATGCCCTGTTCGGTGACACCCCCAGGGGTGGCGGCGACGTTCAGCAAATCCTCGCCGGACACCTGCACGTCCTCGCGCAGCCGGGGCACCTGGTTCGGCTGGTCGCCGAGCACCTTGTCGAAGATCTCCTGGACGACCGCCACGAGGTCCGGATGCGCGACCCAGGAGCCGTCGAACCCGTCGCCGGCCTCGCGCTCCTTGTCAATACGCACCTGCTCCAGGGCGCGAGCGTTCACCTCCGCGTCACGCCTGCTCGGGATGAACGCCGACATCCCGCCGATCGCGTGCGCGCTACGACGGTGGCACGTGCGTACCAGCAGTTCGGTGTACGCGCGCATGAACGGCACCGCCATCGTCACCGCGGCCCGGTCGGGCAGCAGGAAGTCCCGCCCGCGGGTGCGGAAGTTCTTGATGATGCTGAAGATGTAGTCCCACCGCCCGGCGTTGAGTCCCGCGGAGTGCTCGCGCAGCTCGTACAGGATCTCCTCCATGCAGAACGCCGCACCGATGGTCTCGATGAGCACGGTCGCCCGGATGGTGCCGCGGGGCAGGCCGAGCAGCTCCTGCGCCATCACGAACACGTCGTTCCACAGCCGCGCCTCCTCGTGACTCTCCAGCTTCGCGAGGTAGAAGTACGGCCCGCTGCCGCGTTCCAGCTGCCGGCGCGCGCAGTGGAAGAAGTACAGCCCGAAGTCGACCAGGCTCGCCGAGACCGGCTCGCCACCGAGCTTGAGGTGCTTCTCGGTGAGGTGCCAGCCGCGTGGACGCACCACGATCGTCGCGAGGTCCTCGCCGAGCTTGTACTCCTTGCCGCCCGGCTCGGCGAAGTCGATGCGCCGCTCGAGCGCGTCGATCAGGTTGATGTGGCCCTCGACCATGTTCGCCCACGTCGGGCTGTTGGCATCCTCGAAGTCGGCGAGCCAGACCTTCGCGCCGGAGTTGAGCGCGTTGATGGTCATCTTGCGGTCCGTCGGGCCGGTGATCTCGACCCGGCGGTCGACGAGCCCTACGGCGGGCGGCGCGACGCGCCAGGTCTGGTCCTCGCGGATCGACCTGGTCTCCTCGAGGAAGTCGAGGTTCTCGCCCGCGGCGATCCGCTCGCGCCTGTTCGCACGCGCGACGAGCAGCTCGTGCCGCCGCTCGGCGAAGGCGCGCTGCAGCTTCGCGACGAAGTCGAGCGCCTCGGTGCTGAGGATCTCGTCGTACCGCTCACCCATCGGACCCGCGATGTCAATCGTCTCGTCAGTCATCAAGCCTCCCCGACGTGGTGTACCCGTCCGGGGGCCATCATTCACCCTCAGTGCGGCCGCAGTCATCAGAACTGCCCCTCCTCGGTCGAGCCGGTGAGCGCGCGCGTCGACCCGTCCGGGTTCACCGCGGTGCTCACCAGGTCGAAGTAGCCGGCGCCGACCTCGCGTTGGTGCTTGATCGCCGTGTAGCCGTCCTCAACCGCGGCGAACTCGGCCTCCTGCAGCCGAACGTACGCCGGCATGCCCTCCGCCGCGTAGCCGCGGGCGAGCTCGTACATCGACTGGTTCAGCGCGTGGAAACCGGCGAGCGTGATGAACTGGAACCGGTAGCCCATCGCGCCCAGCTCGCGCTGGAACCGCGCGATCGTCGCGTCGTCGAGGTTCGCTCGCCAGTTGAACGACGGCGAGCAGTTGTACGCCAGCATCGTGTCGGGGTACTCCTCGCGCACCGCCTCGGCCACCTGCCGGGCGAGGTCGAGGTCCGGCGTGGAGGTCTCTACCCACAGCAGGTCTGCGTACGGCGCGTACGCGAGCGACCGCGCGATGACCGGTTCGATGCCGCCGCGGACGCGGAAGTACCCCTCGGCGGTCCGCTCGCCGGTCAGGTACCGAGCGTCGCGCTCGTCGGCGTCGCTGGTCAGCAGCGTCGCGGCCAGCGCGTCGGTGCGCGCGACCACGAGCGACGGCACGTCGCTGACGTCCGCGGCGAGCCGCGCGGCGGAAAGCGTGCGCACGTGCTGGGACGTGGGCACGAGCACCTTGCCGCCGAGGTGACCGCACTTCTTCTCCGCGGCCAGCTGGTCCTCGAAGTGCACGCCGGCCGCGCCGGCGGCAATCATCGAGCGCATCAGCTCGAACGCGTTCAGCGGGCCGCCGAAGCCCGCCTCGGCGTCGGCGACGATCGGTGCGAGCCAGTCGGTATCGCCCGACGGGTTCTCCGCGTAGTCGATCTGATCGGCGCGCAGCAGCGCGTTGTTGATCCGGCGCACCACCGCGGGCACCGAGTTGACCGGGTACAGGCTCTGGTCGGGATATGTCTGGCCTGCGAGGTTGGCATCCGCGGCGACCTGCCAGCCGGAGAGGTAGATCGCCTGGAGCCCGGCGCGGACCATCTGCACGGCCTGGTTGCCGGTCAGCGCACCGAGTGTGTGCACGTACTCCTGGGTGTGCAGCAGGCGCCAGAGTCGCTCGGCGCCGCGGCGGGCAAGGGTCTGCTCCTCGGTGACCCGGCCGCGCAACGAGATGACGTCATCAGCGGTGTACGTGCGGCGCACGCCGGTCCACCGCGGGTCCTCCCGCCACGCTCTGGCCAGGTCGTCCGCGGGGGTCGGCGTGCCGGGGCGGTGGCCGTTCTGGTTCGTCGTCTCGAGTGTGCTGGTCATTTGCGTACTCCCGGGTCGGCTGGAGCGGATGCCCATGACTCTCCCCCAACTTCTGGCGTCTGTTCATAACTATGGACTAGAAGATTGGCGAAAATTTCCGTACAGTGAATGCCATGGCTGATTCCGCTGGACAGGTCGACTTCCTGACGCTCGGCCAACGACTGCGCCACGCAAGGCAGGCGAGGGGCTGGACGCTGTCCGAACTGAGCGACGCGGTCGGCCGTGCGCCGTCACAGCTGTCCCTGATCGAGAACGGCCGCCGCGAGCCGCGCCTGTCGGTGCTGCAGGCGCTGGCCGACGCGCTCGACACGCCGCTCGGCGAGCTACTCGGCGGGGCACCACCGAACCGGCGGGCGGCGCTGGAGATCGAGGTCGAGCGAACCCAGCGAGGGCCGCTGTACGAGTCGCTTCGCCTGCCTCGGATCAGGGTCGGCAAGGGGCTCTCCACCGAGGTCCTGGAAGCGCTCGCTGGACTGCAGGCGGAGCTGGAGCGCCGCATCCACGAGCAGGCCGCAACGCCCGAGGAAGCGCGGCGGGCCAACACCGAGCTGCGCGGGCAGATGCGGGCGCGGGACAACTACTACGCGGAGATCGAGCAGGCGGCCGCCGACGTGCTGAAGGCGGTCGGGCACGGCGGCGGCCCGCTCTCCCAGCACGTCATTACCGACATCGCGAGCCACCTCGGCTTCCAGCTGCACCACGTACGCGACCTGCCGCACTCCACCCGATCGGTCACCGACAGGCGCAACAACCGCATCTACCTGCCGCAGGCGCAGACCGCCGGCGGGCACGACCCGCGTGCGGTCGTGCTGCAGACGCTGGGGACCATGGTGCTCGGGCACACCGACCCGGAGGGGTACGGCGACTTCCTGCGGCAGCGGGTCGAGACGAACTACTTCGCGGCGGCCCTGCTGCTGCCGGAGTCCTCGGCGCTGGACTTCCTGCAGCGCGCCAAGGCCACCCGCGACCTAGCGGTCGAGGACCTGCGCGACGCGTTCGCGGTGTCATACGAGACCGCCGCGCACCGGTTCACCAACCTCGCCACCCACCACCTGGGCATCCCCGTGCACTTCCTGCGTGTGCACGAGAGCGGCACGCTGTACAAGGCGTACGAGAACGACGGGGTGAACTTCCCGACCGACCCCACGGGCGCGGTCGAGGGTCAGCCGGTGTGCCGGAAGTGGACGGCGCGCGCGGTGTTCGGCGTGTCCGACAAGTTCTCCACGTACTACCAGTACACCGACACCCCGCGCGGCACGTACTGGTGCACGGCGCGTACGGACCTCACCCAGGACGGCGAGTTCTCTGTCAGCGTCGGAGTGCCATTCGCGCACGTGAAGTGGTTCCGCGGGCGGGACACGCACGAGCGGCAGGAGTCCCGGTGCCCGGACCAGGGGTGCTGCCGGCAACCGCCGCGCGGGCTGGCGCAGCGCTGGGAGGGGCAGGCGTGGCCGAGCGCGCGGGCGCAGTCGCACCTGCTCGC
>JBOHBN010000068.1:0-7701 GCA_050698355.1 Streptosporangiales bacterium
TTGTGCTGCGAAGCTCAGAACCTAAGCGCCAGTAAACGGCGGTGGTAACTATAACCATCCTAAGGTAGCGAAATTCCTTGTCGGGTAAGTTCCGACCTGCACGAATGGCGCAACGACTTCCCCGCTGTCTCGACCACAGACCCGGCGAAATTGCACTACGAGTAAAGATGCTCGTTACGCGCGGCAGGACGGAAAGACCCCGGGACCTTTACTACAACTTGGCATTGGTGGTCGGTACGTTTTGTGTAGGATAGGTGGGAGGCTTTGAAGCTCGGACGCCAGTCCGAGTGGAGCCAACGTTGAAATACCACTCTGAGCGTATTGGCTGTCTAACCTTGGTCCGTGAATCCGGATCAGGGACAGTGCCTGGCGGGTAGTTTAACTGGGGCGGTTGCCTCCCAAAAGGTAACGGAGGCGCTCAAAGGTTCCCTCAACCTGGTTGGCAATCAGGTGACGAGTGCAAGCGCACAAGGGAGCTTGACTGCGAGACAGACATGTCGAGCAGGTGCGAAAGCAGGAGCTAGTGAACCCGCGGTGGCATGTGGAAGCGCCGTGGTTCAACGGATAAAAGGTACCCCGGGGATAACAGGCTGATCTTCCCCAAGAGTTCATATCGACGGGATGGTTTGGCACCTCGATGTCGGCTCGTCGCATCCTGGGGCCGGAGTTGGTCCCAAGGGCTGGGCTGTTCGCCCATTAAAGCGGCACGCGAGCTGGGTTTAGAACGTCGTGAGACAGTTCGGTCCCTATCCGCCGCGCGCGCAGGAAACTTGAGAAGGGCTGTCCCTAGTACGAGAGGACCGGGACGGACGAACCTCTAGTGTGCCAGTTGTTCTGCCAAGAGCACGGCTGGTTAGCTACGTTCGGGAGTGATAACCGCTGAAAGCATCTAAGCGGGAAGCATGCTTCAAGATGAGGTTTCCCACTGGGTAAAACCAGGTAAGGCCCCCAGCGAGAACACTGGGTTGATAGGCCGGACGTGTACGCACAGCAATGTGTTCAGCGGACTGGTACTAATAGGCCGAGGACTTGGCACAAAGCAGCTACGCGTCCACTGTGCGGTTCCCGAGATACGGTCGGGACGGCTGATATCTCCATAGCGTTACGGCGGTCATAGCGAAGAGGAAACGCCCGGTCCCATTCCGAACCCGGAAGCTAAGCTCTTCAGCGCCGATGGTACTGCGTGGGGGACCGCGTGGGAGAGTAGGACACCGCCGGACATCGTCTACTGAGGGCCACTCCGTTCCGGGGTGGCCCTCAGTGTTTTGCTACCTGGGTATCCGGGAGCCCGGGGGTTGAGGGGAGTCCGGCGAGCATGGCTGGAAACGATGACCGCGGCGCGTCGCGCCGGCGCACCCAGGGCGTGCGCAAGGGGACAGGGAAACGCCCAGCGCGGTCCACGCAACCGTACGGCGCGGGCAAGAGCGGCGGTCGCGGTCGCCAGGATCCGGGCGGCAGGGCCGGCCGCGGGGCCGGTCAACCGCGCGAGCCGCGTAGGCATGAACCGGCTGTCCCGGAGGGTGTCGACGTGGCCGCACTCGACCGCTCCGTACGAGACGCGTTGCGGACGCTGCCGAAGGAACTCGCCGAACGTGTCGGTGCCCACCTCGCAGCCGCGTGGCATCTCGCGGAGACCGACCCGGCCGCTGCCTACGAGCACGCGGCTGCGGCCCGCCACCGCACTCCGCGGCTTGCCGTGACGCGCGAGGCCTGTGGCATCGCTGCCTACCGCACCGGCCGGTGGGCGGAGGCGGCGCAGGAGCTGCGAGCCGCGCGGCGGATGAGCGGCAACGACGACCTGCTCCCGGTGATCGCCGACTGCGCGCGTGGTCTGGGCGACCCGCAACGGGCCCTCGCCATCGCCTCCTCGCCGGAGGCCGTCGCGTTGCGCGGTGTCGCACGGACAGAGGCGCTGATCGTGGCTTCCGGCGCACGCCGCGATCTCGGCCAGCTCGATGCGGCGGTCGTGCTCCTCCAGGTCCCGGAGCTGGGCCAGCAGGGACGCGAGCCGTGGCGCGACCGGTTGCGCTTTGCGTACGCCGACGCTCTCGCTGCCGCGGGGCGAACGAACGAGGCACGAGAGTGGTTCGGGCGGGTCGCCGCCGCGGGTGGCGCCGGCGGGACGGACGCTGCGGAGCGCCTGGCCGAGCTCGGCGGCGACGACGCTGGCGCCGCTACCGCCGGCAGCGAGGCGATCGTCGACCTGACCGAGCAGTGAACGTCCCGTAGCTGGATAGCTCTCGATCACGCCTTTCCACAGATTGCGCGCGGGCCACCCGCACCTGGCATGAGCACACGCACCATGGGTTCCTGTCCACGGGAGAGGAGCGTGCTCATGGAAGCGGGCACGGTGGAGACGGCGGATCGCAACGACGTGGCGTTGCGTGGACGCCTCGCGGCGGCGGCGGAGGTGCGCGAGCTGCCGAGCGGGGACGCGGTGGCGACGTTTCGCCTGATTGTCGGCCGCGACCCGCGCGACGGCCCGACGCGAGCGGACGGCAAGCGCGGCGCGACGGTGGACACGCTGGACTGCTCGGCGTGGCGCTCGCCGGCCAGACGCCAGGTGGTTCGGTGGCAGCCCGGCGATGTCGTGGAGGTGGAGGGCAGCCTGCGCCGCCGGTTCTACCGGGCGGCAGGGGCTCCGGTGAGCCGGTGGGACGTGCTCGTCCGCCAGGCACGACGGGTGGCCCGGGCGCCGGCCGAGTGACGTCCAGGCCCCGGTTCCCGCGGCCGCGAGGCGAAGATTGCTGCGCGTCTCGGCCATGGCGAACGGGTCTTGCTCGGATGCCCGGCGGCCTCCTAGGACTCGTCGAGCAGGCGGAGGACCCACCCGTTGCGCGGCTTGGGGCCGAACGACGTCGACTTGCGGGGCATCCGCTCCGCGGTCGCCGCGACCTGCGTGACCTCGTCGACCGACGGCGGGTTCAGGAGCACCGCGGTGCCACCACCCGACCCGTCCGCCATGCGTACCGCGGCCGCCGGGTCGTGCACGAAGGAGACGGTGTCCTCACCCGGCAGCAGCCCGTCGAGCACCGCGTGGTGCAGGACCGTGACGTCCAGCCCGCGCCACGCGGCCGAGTGGTCGCCCGGCATCGCTGCGGCGATGCCCGTGTGCGGCAAAGTGACCAGGACGTGCTCCCCGCCGCCCACGACCAGGAAGCTGGAGCGGCTCGGGCCCCTCGCCTGCCGCAGCGCCGCAAGGCCGGCCGTGAGGTCCGGGTCGACGCCCGTACGCGTGCTGTCCGCCGGCAGCGAGCGCAGAAGCGTATCCGGCGGCAGGCCCGCGACGACCCGGTGGATCGGGTGCAGCGCCGGCGGGTAGGCGGCGGAGTCCACGAGCAGGGCGAGGCCGGCGTCCCACGGGCCCGCGCCATACTCCGCCTGGTGGTACGCAGCCTGCAGCTCCCCGTACGTCGCGTACCGGTGGTGCCCGTCGGCGATCAGGGCTTGCCGCTCCCGCAGCGCGGCGGCGACCGTCCGCAGCATCTCGCCGTCGCGCAGTGCCCACAGCCGCTGCCGCGTACCGTCGGGCGTGGTCGCGTCCACGAGCGCTGGTTGGTCGTCGGCCACCGAGTCGACGACCTCGGTCGCGGCGCCCATGCCGGGGACGAGCAGGTAGATCGGCTCCAGGTTGGCCCCCGTGGCCCGCATCTGCGCGAGCCGGTCAGCGACCGGCCCGGGATGGACGTCCTCGTGCGGGAGGATGACCCGATCCTGCGCCGCGCGTAGCTCGACGGCGCCGATCAGGCCGCGCTGCAGGTGGTCTCTGGATCGCTGCTCGTGCACGTACAAGGCCGCGGCCGGGTCGCGCGCCAGGGCACCGGTGGAGAGCCACTCGCGCAGCAGCGTGCCGGTACGCGCATACCTTTCGGGCGCCACCGCATCCCGGTCGCCGAGCACGAGCCGCACCACGTTGTGCGGTTCCTGGCGCTCCAGCCTCTCGACGTCGCCCGGCGCGATCAGGTCGTACGGCGGGCTGGTCACTGCGGCGAGGTCGACCCGGTCCTGGGCGTACCTGACACCACGGAACGGACGTAGTACGAGCCCTTCGCCTGTAGCCACGTCCGCATCCTAAGGATGCCTGCGGCGCGTCGAAGGTCTGCGAGTATGGAGAGGTTGACTGCGGGGTGGCGAGCGTTGTTCGGGGAGAGGCTATGGCGGAGCGGGCACGATCGGAGGAACGTGGCGGGCCGACCGGCGGCGTCTACGAGTGGTACCAGCGGGCGCTCTCGCTGATCGGCCGTGGGAGCCCGGCGGCCGCCGTGCCCTTGCTCGAACGCGTCACCGACGCCGAGCCCGCCTCGCACAGCGCGCGCGAGGCGCTGGGCAGGGCGCAGTACGATGCCGGCCGGTACGCCGAGGCGGAAGAGAGCTTCGCCAGCATCGTGGGGGAGAACCCAGTGGACCACTACGCCCGCTTCGGACTGGGGCTCGCCGCGACCAGGAACGGAGACCTGGACCGCGCGGTGAAGAACCTGGCCCTCGCGGTCTCGCTGCGCCCCGAGCACCGGCAGTACCGGTCGGCCTACCACGCCGCTCGGGCGACCCGCGCGGCCCGCGGGTGAGCGACGAGCTGACGGCAACGCGGGCGCGGTCCGAGCCCGGGCTGCGCAGCTGCGACGAGCCGCTCGCCGCCGCGTACGACGTGGCGCTGCTCGACCTCGACGGCGTCCTCTACCTCGGGGAGCACGCCGTCCCCGGCGCCGCGGACGCGGTCGACGAGGCTCGCGCCGCCGGCGCGCGGGTGGCGTTCGTGACCAACAACGCGTCCCGGCCGACCGCGGCCATCGCCGGGCAATTGAACGACCTCGGGGTAACGGCGAGCGCAGACGACATCGTGACCTCGGCGCAGGCGTCCGCCCGGCTGGTAGCCGAGCGGGTGCCGGCCGGGTCCCCAGTGCTGATCGTCGGTGGTGAGGGCTTGCGGCTGGCAATCGAGCAGCACGGGCTGCGACCGGTGGTCTCCGCCGACGAGCGCCCGGCCGCGGTCGTCCAGGGCTACGCCGTCAGCGTCGACTACCAGCAACTGGCGGAGGCAGCGCTGGCGATACGCACCGGCGCCCTGTACGTCGCGACCAACCTCGATATGACGCTACCGAGCCCGCGTGGACCGCTGCCGGGCAACGGCGCCCTCGTCGAGGCCGTGCGGCTGGCGACGGGCGTCGACCCGGTCGCGGTGGGCAAGCCGGAACCCACGCTGCTCGAGGAGGCCCGGCGGCGCACCGGCGCGCGCCGGCCGCTGATGGTAGGCGACCGGCTGGAGACCGATATCGCTGGTGGCGTTCGCGCCGGCATGGACACGCTGCTCGTCCTGACCGGCGTCAGCACCGAGGCCGAGCTCGTGTCCTCTCCTCCGGACCAGCGGCCCACGTACGTGGCCGGCGACCTCGGTGGCCTGGTCGCCGCCCACCCGGAGGTGTGTACCGGATCATCGGACTGGTCGTGCGGGGGATGGACCGCGACCGTCGACGGCGGCGAGGTACGTCTGGACGGCGAGGGTACGCGCGACGACGGCCTGCGTGCGGTGTGCGCGGCCGTGTGGGCCAGCGAGGCATCGCCGGACTTCGAGGCCGCCCTCGCCGCACTACCCCCCGCTCGCCCCGCGAGTGATCAGGCAAACCGGTAGGTGACGAGCGAGACGGCCACGTATTGCGCCGCATACGCGAGCACTGTGAACGTGTGGAAGACCTCGTGGAAGCCGAACCAGCGCAGGCTGAGTCGTGGGCGCTTGAACGCGTAGACGAGGCCCCCCGCGGTGTAGAGCAGTCCACCCGCCACCACCAGTGCGATCACCGCGGGGCTCGAACCGCGCAGGATCTGCGGCAGGAAGAAGATCGCCACCCAGCCGAGCGCAAGGTACAGCGGCGTGTAGAGCCACCTGGGCGCGTGGACCCAGAAGATCCGGAACCCCACTCCGAGCAGCGCTCCTGCCCAGACCACCACGAGCACCGCGACGCGAGCGCCTCCGTCCAGGGCGAGCAGCGCGAACGGGGTGTACGTACCGGCGATGATCAGGTAAATGTTCGAGTGGTCGAGCCTGCGCAGTACGGCACGGACATGCGGTGTCCAGCGCCCGCGGTGATACACCGCTGAGATGCCGAACAAGAGCAGTGAGGTGATCGCGTAGACGATCGCGGCAGTTTGTGCCAGCGACGTCGGCGCGAGCAGGACCAGTACCAGTCCACCGGCGAGCACCAGCGGCGTGAGTCCGAGGTGCAGCCAACCCCGCAGTTTGGGAGCGTCCGCAGCCCGCAACTCTTTCAGTGCGCCTGCCCCAACCCGGTCGAGCGAGCCGGGATCGTGGTGGTTCGTTGCGGGCTCGCGGTCGGCGCGCACACATCCTCCGGTGGCATAGGCAAAGGCCCATACTCGCAGGTAGTCGCGCCACCTGGGAGTTGCGCCGCTGCCTAGAACATCCCCTTCATCTTGATCAGGTCGAGCATGCTCGCATCGATCTTGAGCCGCTTGGTGAACCAGGCCTTGCCCATGTCGAGCTCGCCGTCGACCATCGCCACGAGATCGTCGCTGCTGGTGGTGACCCGTATCTGGGCCCGGCTCGACTGCGGCTCCGTGGTGATGTCGGCCAGCGTCCCGTCCCGCAGGGCGCCGGAGAACGTCACGTCGAGGTCCGGGATGTGACAGCTCAGGGTCCGGTCGGCGAGACCCGGCTTGTGGTCGCTGCCGCTCATCCGGCGGCTGAGCTCTTCGACGGCGACTCGGCACTGCTCGAGGGTGGCCACGGTCTCCTCCGTTGGTAGGTGGACGGTGCTGGGCAGCGTAGTCCTGGCCGCGCGGTGTCGCGGGTGGCGGGACGCATGGCGCGTCGGTCCATGCGGGTAACGTTCCGTCCGGGTGCCGGTCGTAGGAAGAGGAGGTCAGTGCATGGAACTCGGCGAGACGGGCGACCAGCCGTCCGCGCCCCTCGACGACACCGCGGGGCCGGATGCGGCGCCGGTCGAGCAGGCCGGCCCGGCGACCGAGCCCGGCGATGCTCCCGACGCGGAGCGGGCCATGCCCGCGTCGCCGGACACAGGAGACGCCCGGGTCGACGACGCGGTGCGCCCGCTGGCCGACCTCGGTGACCAACCGTCAGGCGAGCATGTCGAGGCGTACGAGCAGGCGCACGGCGGCCTGCAGGAGACACTCGCGGAACTCGACAAGCGCGCCGAGGACGACCGCGAGGGCGGTTAGATGGCCGATGCCCATTCACGCCGTGTCGACATCGAGCTGGTGCGGCGCGGCGGTAGCGGCGGTCGATGTCGGCCACAGCCAGCTCGCGGCTCCGGTTCGCGCCGACCCGCGCGTGGGGGTGCTCGAGCGCACCAATGTTCGCGAGCTCGAGCCGGAGCGGCTCGGCGGCCCGGCCGACTTGGTCGTCGGCGATCTCTTGTTCATCTCGCTGACGCGGGTGTTGCCGGCGCTGGCGCGTTGCGCGCACCCGCACGCCGATCACGTGCTGCTGCTCAAGCCGCAGTACGGCAACGTCGAGACGTTCGTGTGGCTACCCGCCCAGCACGAGGGGGCAGGCACATGAGCGAAGGAGCTGATCGCGCGGTACGGACAGCAACCAGGCGATCCAATGAGGCCGCGCGATGCGGTCGCGGGGCAGGCACATGAGCGAAGGAGCTGATCGCGCGGTACGGACAGCAACCAGGCGATCCAATGAGGCCGCGCGATGCGGTCGCGGGGCAGGCACATGAG
>JBOHBN010000069.1:0-4880 GCA_050698355.1 Streptosporangiales bacterium
GCCCCCTCGTGTCCGAGCACGAGGGGGCAGGCCACGCCACGCTGGATGATCTTGCGGTCGGTCGCGCATAGTGCCGCCCGCTCGACGCGGACCAGGACCTCGCCGTCGACAGGCGTCGGGTCGGGGACGTCGGCGACGGAGACCTCCCCTGGAGCGGAGACACGCAGCGCCTTCATTGGGCTCGTACCTCCTCGATCGAGACCGCACGGCTGCGAGCCATGGACATGTTCACCGCTACCGCAGCCTCGAGTGCCCGCACCCCGTCGAGGGCGGTGGTGTGCGGCTCCTCGTGGCCAAGGGCCGCGCGGACGAAGTGCTCGTCCTCTGCCCGGTACGCGGAGGCGAAGAGGGTCTGCCAACTGCCCACGGCGTCCACGGTTCCCGTCGGGGCGCGGACGAGCAGTGGGGCGTCGGCGAGTGGGCTCCCGATGAGCAGGGTTCCCTCCGTTCCGTACACCTCCGCTCGGGCGTCGTAGCCGTAGTCGGCGGGACAGGCGCCGTCCACAGTCCCGAGGCCGCCGTCGGAAAGCTCGAGGGTCGCGACGAGCACGTCGACGAAGCCACGATAACGCCGGGCGATGTCGGGGCGCTTCGCCGCCCGACCGACGGCGTGCACGGACGTGACGTCCTGTCCCGAAAGCCAGCGCACCGTGTCCAGGTCGTGGGAGTTCACCTCGGCCGCGAGCCCTCCGGAGCGCTCGGCGTCCCACGCCCATTCGGGGGGGAGCCCGGGCCCCCGGCAGGTGGACCGCACCAGGATAGGCGCGCCGATGTCTCCCGCCGCGACGCGCTCGGCGGCACGGCGGAAACGCGGGTCGAACCGGCGCATGAACCCCATGACGAAGACGCTCGGTGCGGCCCGCGCGGCCGCGGCGACGCGATTCGCGCCGTCGAGCGTAGCGGCCAGCGGCTTCTCGCACAGCACGTGCTTCCCGGCCTCGAGCGCGGACACGACGATGTCGGCGTGCGTGAAGGTGGGCGCTGCCACGACGACGGCGTCGACATCATCGGAGGTGACAGCCGCCACTGGGTCCTCGACCACCGCCGCGACGCCGAGCCGGTCGGCGACGGCGAGTCCCGCCGCGTGGTCGGGATCGGCGACGGCGGCCAGGCGTGCCCCGCGGACGCCCTCGGCGAGGTTCTTCGCATGTACCTGGCCCGCGCGTCCGGCGCCGACAAGACAGACCCGTAGCTCGCGGTTCACGCCATCGCCTCCTGCCGTGCGCGCTGCCGCTCCGCCACGCGTCTGCGCCATTGGTCGAGTGCGACGACCACGACGATGATCAGCCCGTTGAGTAGCTGTTGCCAGAACTCGGAGATGCCCAGCAGGGTGAGCCCGTTGGCGAGCACGCCGATGATCAGGATTCCGAGGACCGTGCCGCCGGCACCGCCCTCTCCTCCGAAGAGGGCGGTGCCGCCGACCACGACAGCGGCGATGGACTGCAGCTCCATACCGGTGCCCATCAGGGCGTTGGCGCTCCCCAGCCGGCCGACGAGGAGGAAGCCCGCGAGCGAGGAGAGGAGCGCGGAGATCGCGTAGACAGCGAACTTCGTTCGCCCCACCTTGATGCCCGAGGCGTGGGCGGCTTCCCGGTTGCCGCCGACGGCGAACACCGTGCGGCCCAACCGCGTCCTCCGCAGGATGAACCATCCGACGGCGACTGCCCCCGCGGCCACAAGGACGATGTAGGGGACGCCCAGGCCGCTGCCCGCCCCGAGCGTGTTGAGCGCGGGTGGCACGCCGCGGTTTCCGACGGCCTTCTCGGGGCTGGGTACCGGTAGGCCGCCGGTCACGAGGAGGCCTACACCGCGAACGGCGGAGAAGGTGCCGAGGGTGGCGATGATGTCGGGGACGCGCCACTTGGTGACGGCGAAGCCATTGAAAGCGCCGACAGCGAACCCGGAAGCGAGTCCGATAAGCCAGGCAAACGGGCCAGGAAGCCCCCAGTGGGCGTAGGCGACGGTTACCACGGACCCGGCCAGGGCGGCGGTCGCCGCCACGGACAGGTCGATGCCGGCGGAGATGATGACGATGGTTTGTGCGATCGCGAGGATCCCGACAACCGAGTACTGCTGGAGTATGTTGACAAGGTTGTTGCCGGTGAGGAAGCGGGGGGTCGCGATGAAGAAGACCACGATGAGCGCGATGAGGATCACGGCCGTGCCGACGCGTCCACCACCGGCGGTGAAGACGCCGCCGAACACGCGCTGCGGCGCCCAGCGCCTCTGGGACACGGGCGGAGCGGTTGAGCGGTGATCCGGCGGGCGGGTACGTCGGCCGCTGTTAAGCACGGGAACCTCCCGCCGCCGCCATGATCCGAGACTGTGGGGTATCGGGCGTGACCTCGTCGACCACCCGGCCCGCCGCCATCACGAGTACGCGGCTGGCAAGCACCTGCGCTTCCCGGATCTCGGAAGTGAGATAGAGGATGGCGATTCCCGCCGTGGCCAGTCGGTGCAGGATGCGGAACACCTCCTCTTTGGCGCCGATGTCGATGCCTCGAGTTGGGTCGTCGAGGATGAGGAGTCGGGATCCGGCGGCGAGCCACCGGGCGAGGATCACCTTCTGTTGGTTGCCGCCCGACAACGTCTCGCCTGCCTGCGCCAGCGAACGGGCCTTGATGTTGAGCTCTTCGAGATAGCGGCGAGCAAGCTCTCGCTCAGCGCGTAGATCCAGCAGCGGCCCGCGGGTGACCCGATCGAGCGCTCCCAGTGTCAGGTTCGGGGCGAGGCCCATCCGTGGAACCAGGCTCTCGCTGCGGCCGGCGGCGACGTAGCCGATGCCGAGGGAGCTGGCCGCGGCGGGAGACCCGATGTGAGTCTCGCGGTCGTCCACCTCGACGCGCCCCTCAGTGGCCGGGTCCAACCCGAACAACGTACGGGCAAGGCGGTCACGTCCCGACCCGACCAGACCGAACACGGCGACGATCTCGCCTCGCCGGAGCTCGAGATCGGTCGGGTGCAGATGCGGGGGTCGGGCGACACCGTGAGCGCGCAGGACTACATCGGAGCTTCCGGCGGCACGGGCGCGACTGTGGGTGTCGATCCGGACTTCGCGACCCACCATCATCGTCGCCAGTTCCGTCTCCGCGACCTGATCGCGCGGAAGGGTCCCGACGCGAGCACCGTCACGGAGTACCGTCACGCGGTGAGCGATACGGCTGACCTCAGCCAGCCGGTGGGAGACATACACGACGCCCACGCTCGAGGCGGTGAGCCCTGCGATCGTCGCGAACAGCCGGTCGGCCTCCGGCTCGGACAATGCCGAGGTGGGCTCGTCCAGCAGTAGCACCCGGGTGTCGCCGGACAGGGCCTTGGCGATCTCGACCAGTTGGCGGGTGGCCATGCTCAGTGGTGCCACCGGCTTGCGTGGGTCGAGCTCGCCCAGGCCCACGCGTTCCAGATGCGCGGACGCCTGCTCGTTCATGGCCTTCCAGTCGACGAGGCGCAGGCGCGACGTCGTAGGGTAGCGCCCGAGCAGGACGTTCTCGGCCACCGAGAGCGAGGGGACGAGGCTGAGCTCCTGGTACACGATGCCAATGCCGTGCTCTCGCGCGGCCTCCGGTGAGCCGAAGCCGACCTCCACGCCGCGCACGGTCATTCGCCCGGTGTCAGGGACCACCGTGCCGGCCATCGACTTCATCAAGGTCGACTTGCCGGCTCCGTTCTCGCCGAGTAGGGCGTGGACCTCGCCATCGTCGACGTCGAAGTCGACTGCGACGAGTGCCCGCACGCCCAGATAACGCTTGCCTATCTTCTCCAGCTCGAGTAGTGGCATTGGCTTACTGCTGTCCCTGACAGTGCGATCGAATGGAGTCCCAGTTGATGTCTGGCAGCTTAGGGTTCGGGTAGAAGAGGTCGGCGTTGCCTTCCCAGGCCGTACGCGGGTGAATGTCCCGGAATTTCTGCACATGCATCCCACAGGAGATCTTGACTGCGACCTCGGTGCCAAACCAGCCCCATTCGGCGAAGCCGTGGGTGGTCTCCGCGATGAACTTTCCCTGTTTGATATAAGAGACGGTCTCCGGGGTGACGTCGTTGGAGAAGATGGCGACCTTGCCTTGCTTCGGCGGGGTGGCCCCACCGGAGTCGTCGAGCACCCCGGCATGCGCGGCCGCGTTCATCGCGCCGATGGCCATCTCGCTGGACTCACCCCAGATGAAGTCGAGCTTGCCTTTTGGCGCGGCGCCGAGACGGCTCAGGTAGTTCTCCGTTGCTTTGGTCCCCTTCTCGCGGTTCCAGTCGGCCGCGAGCGGCTGCGCGATGATCTTTACGTTCGGGTACCTGTCCAGAACGGCTCTCCCCGGCGTTCAGGTTTGGGGTTGTTACTGACTTCTGTGGCGTGTCGGTCCAAAGCGGGCGGTGTGTGCTCCGGTAGCGTCCCGTGCCGGTAGGTGACGGTACGTGACATGCGGGGAGATGGGGCGTTGGCTGGGTCGGTGTGGGATGAGGTGCTCGACACGAGGCATGTGGTGGTGGTCAGGACCTACGTGGAGCGGTGGCCGCGGAACAGCGGCCCGCCGGAGAAGGTGCTGATCATCGTGGTCGAGCCGGATGAGGGGCACCGGTGCCGGTGCCCGCGGTGTGGGCGGCGCGGCAGGGCGGTCGAGACGGACGTGCGGCGGTGGCGGACCTTGGACGTGCACGGCAAGCGGTGCTTCTTGGAATCGCAGCTGCCGCGGATCACATGCCCGGAGCATGGGAAGATCACCGCCGCGGTGCCGTGGGCCCGACATGGTGACCGGTTCAGCATGCCGTTCGAGGATCACGCGGCCTGGCTGGCCGCGCACACGGCCTGGACGAGGGCGTCGAGGCAGCTGCGCATCACCTGGGAGGCGCTGGCTGGCATCGTCGCCCGGGTCGCCGAGGCCTTCGGCCTT
>JBOHBN010000070.1:0-7041 GCA_050698355.1 Streptosporangiales bacterium
GGCCACGAACGAGTCGGGACGGTCGTCCTGCCGCAGCGGTCCGAGCAGCCCGTCCACCCAGTCGCCGACCGGCGGGGTGTGGTCGGGAGCATGCCGGTACTGCTCGAACGCCCACGCCGGTGGGTCCTGCGGCGGGTGCGGCCGGGGGACGGACAGGTGGCAGAAGAACGGCGCCGTCGGGTCACGCCGGTAGAGCCAGTCGATCGCCTCGGTGACGACCCAGTTGGTGGGGTGGAGCTCCTCGGGACGGTCCCACGGACGCGCCACGATCGAGTTGCAGTCCAGGCCGTCGTCGAGGATGTCCGCGGCCGGATCACCGGTACGGCGCCGCAACCACGGCACGTAGTCGTCGTAGGACGCGACGGGCCGGTGCCGGTCCCTGGAGTGGCTCAGGTAGCCGTCGTGCAGCGTCACGTCGTCGAAGCCGATCCGGTCCCGTTCCGGCCACACGTGCAGCTTGCCGATGGCCTTGGTGTGGTAACCGGCCAGGGAGAACTCCCCGGCCAGCGTGGTGTCCACGTCGAACGGCACCCCGTCGGCGTACCCGACCCGGCCGTGGGTGGCCGGGCGCAGCCCGGTCATCAGTGACATGCGCGCCGGCACGCAGGTCGGGGTGGCCGAGTAGGCGTTGCTGAAGCGAGTGCCGGTAGCGGCCAGCGCGTCCAGGTACGGCGTGGACACGACCGGATGCCCGGCCGTCGACAGGCAGTCGCCCCGCCACTGGTCGGCGGAGATCAGCACGACGTTCGGACGCGCGTCTGGCATAGATCCTTCACTGGCGGTCGGGGCGTGCTGGGGGCGCCCGGCGGGCACCGCGATGCGGTTGTCCATCCTCGACTTGGTCGGTCGTCAAAGTCAAGGGCCCAAGAGTCTTGACGGGACGGCGCTCGGGCGGGCTAGGCTCGCCGGCGGATCGGCTCGATCCGGGCCGCACCGGCCCGAAACGGAGAGGCTGGAACGTTGGCGGCGCAGGTCGAGAGTGTCCCTCCGGGGCCGATGCCGCGCGTCTCGCGCGCCTGGACCACCCGGTTCACGCTGGTCTGGTTCGGCCTGTGGATGGCATGGCTGGTGCCGATCCAGCTCGTCCTTCCGGACCGTCTCAATGCGATAGACCACGTCCACCGCATCCGTGACTTCGGCCTGATCAACGGTGCGGTCGGCGTCGCCGCGATCATCACCCTGCCGGTTTTCGGTGCGCTGTGCGACCGGACCACTTCCCGGGTGGGGCGCCGCCGGGTGTGGGTGCTCGGCGGGGTCGTCGTGTTCGCGCTGGGGCTCGTGCTGGCCGGCCTGCAGACCGACTGGCTGGCGCTGGCGGGTTGCTGGGTGCTGGCCTCGCTCGGCAACAACATGATGTCGGCAGGCCTCACCGCGGTGATCGCCGACGAGGTCCCCGACGCCCAGCGTGGGTTGATCTCGGGCGCGGTCTACGGCCCGCAGTCCGTCGGCATCGTGGTGGGCCTGCTCGCCGTGCAGGGACTCGGCAGCACGTGGCGGTTCGTCGCGCTGGCTGGCGGGCTTGTGCTCTTCGCCCTACCGTTCCTGCTCCGCTACCGGGGCCTGGCTCCCGGACGGGCCGCCCCCCGGTTGTCGCTGCGCATGATCGTGGCCGGCATGTGGGTGAGCCCGCGGTCCCATCCGGATTTCGCCTGGGGCTTCGGCGGGCGCCTGCTGGTCAATCTCGGGAACGCGTTGGGCACCACCGAGTTGCTGTTCTTCCTGCGGGACGGCCTCGAGGTGCCGGACCCGGACGCGAGCCTGCTGGAACTGACGCTGGTCTACCTGGCGTTCACCGTCGTCTCCACGTACGTCGGCGGGATCCTCTCGGACCGTAGCGGCCGCAGGCGTGTCTTCGTCGCGTGCGCGTCGTGCCTGCAGGCGATCGCCGCGCTGTTGCTCGCCGCCGTCCCGTCGATGACCGTGGCGCTGGTGGCCGCCGCGCTGCTGGGCGCCGGCTACGGTGCCTTCATGTCGGTCGATCAGGCACTGATCACCGCGGTGCTACCCGACGCGAACGACCGCGCCAAGGACCTGGGCCTGATGAACATCGGATCGGTGGGGCCGCAGACATTCGCCCCGCTGCTGGGGGGCGTGTTCATCACGGCGCTGGGCGGCTACCCCGCGCTGTTCGGCGCCGCCGGGGTCGCCACGCTGCTCGGAGCGGCGATGGTCTACCGGATCCGCTCGGTGCGCTGAGGCCCTCCGGTGGCGGGGACGGCAAGCCCGGCCACGAAATCCAGCAGCCGGTGGAGCACCTCGCGGCTGGCCGCGGTGTCCCGGTCGGCGAGCCAGGTGGTGGTGACCCCGTCCAGCACGGTGATCACCGTGCGCGTGAGCACCTGCGCGTCGACCGTCCAGGCGATCCCGGCCACTTCGGCCACCCGGTCGAGCAACTCCCGTGCCGTGCGGTAGTAGGCGGCGTACTGCTCGGCGGCGAGCTCGCGGAGTGCCGGGGTGCGCAACGCGTGATGATTGAGTTCGAAGAGCACCATCTCGTCACCGGGCTTGTGCTGCAGGTGCGCCAGGTAGCCGTCGGCAGCGCCGGCAAGCGTCTCTCGCAGCGTGCCGCCGGGCTCGATCGACTCCCACACCGCCTGCTTCTCGGTGGCGGACAGCCGCTTGATCAATTCACTGAGCAGCTCGTCGCGTGACCGGAAGCAGTAGTGGAAGACCGAGACGCGCATCCCCGCCTCGGCCACGATCGCGCGCGTGGTGCCCGCCGCCACACCGTGGGTGGTCATGACTCGGACCGCGGCGTCGAGCAGCAGCTCCCTGCGCTCCTCCGCCGATATGCGGGCCACGGCACTCTCCCGGTAGGTATGTGGAACCGTCTTGGTCAACTGTCCCATACCGGTGAACCGCCCCGGGTGTGACGGAGCGTTCACCCTGGTGCAACACCAGCAGGCCACGTCCTCAGCCCGGCTGCAGCACCGCGAAGTCGCCCAGGGTGATGCGCATGTCGAAGGCGCGCCGGCGCAGCCGCCATCCCGACCCGGTGCGCAGCCACCGGTCGTGGTACTCGCCGAGGCATTCGAAGAAGCGATCCTGCCTGGTGCCGGCTCCCCTGTGGTACACCCGAGCGTAGGTCGTCGACCGTGCCCGGTCGCCGTCGACGTCGACGCGGTGATTGCCGAGCAGGTGTTGCGTCGGGCCACATCCGCCGAGGTGCCCGCGCACCACCGCGACGATGTCCTCGACACCGGTGCGCCCGTACCCGGTGGCGTCGGCAGTGAAGACTGTCCGCAGCGTGTCCCAGTCCCGGCCGTCCAGCGCGGCCGCCAGTGCGGCGAGCGCCTCGATGATCGCCTGCCGGTCGTCCATCATGCCTCCGCGTCGAGGTCCGGCGCCCACGCGACGCCGTTGCTGTGCGCGCCACCGTCGGCGAGCAGCTGTGGTGACTCGTCGCGCCCGTCGAGCACCCGGTTGGTGCGCCTGGTGACGCGCCACCCGCCCGGGCCCTTGCGCAATCGCCAGTGGTTGGCCGTCGCCCGGCGCAGCGTGAACCGGCCGTCGGTTTGCACCACCATCAGGGAGTGGCACACCGCCACGGCCTCGTCACCGGTGACGGTGACATGCGCCGGGGTGACGATGTGGGCGCAACCGCCGGAGATCCAACCCTGGTGCGGGTCGGAGCGCACCATCGCGGCGATCTGTTCGTGCCCCGTCATCAGCAACTCGTCGACGTCGTAGACGCCGTCCGGCTCCCACATCGCCGCTACGGCGTCGGCGCTGCCGCTGTCGACGAGCGGTCCGTAGGAGGCGATGAGCCGTGCGATCGCCTGCTCGTCCTCCAGCTGGCTCAGTCGGCGCTCGAGCTGTTCGACGCGGGCTTCCAGCGCGGTCATTCCGGTCGTCCTCCCGCTCGGTCGATGTGCTGTATCAGCGGTCGCAGCGCCGCGAGCTGCTCGCGGTAGTGCTCGGCCGATCGCGCGGCGATGCTCACGCCGACCACGGTGGCTCCCGCATCACGCATCCGCAGCAGTGCCCGTTCGGCACCCTCCGGGGAGCCGATCGGGTCCAGCGGGCGGCCTGCGGAGAGCACCACCTCGAAGCCTTCCGGAACGTCGGCCTCGCGCAGCATCGACGCCAGCGTGTCGGTGGGCAGCCCGAAGGGCACCCAGCCGTCGCCGTGCCGCAGCGCGCGGCGCAGCGATCGTCGGGTGCGCCCGCCGACCCAGACCGGCACCCGTGGTTGGAGAGCGTGGGGCTCGACGGCGAACCCGGAGAAGTCGTAGTGATCGCCGTGGTAGGCAGGTTCGGCCTGCGAGAGGGCGGCGCGCAGCGCGGCGATCGCGTCGTCGGCACGCGGGCCGCGGCCCTCGAACGGCGCGCCGAGTAGCTCGAACTCTTCGCGCAGGCTGCCGACGCCGATGCCGAGCGTGAGACGGCCACCCGAGACGCGGTCGAGCGTGCCGTACCGCTTGGCGATCTCCAGCGGATGGTGGTATCCGAGCACGAGCACCTGGGTGGCGAGCCGGATGTGCCGCGTGCGGGCGGCCAGGTAGCCGAGCGTGGCGAGCGGATCCCAGTAGGTGGCACCGCGTTCGGCAGCCACCTCGACCGGCACCGCGACGTGCTCGCTGCACGTCATGTGGTGGTAGCCGAGCCGGTCGGCGGCCTCGGCGATGCTGCCGAGCTCCTCGATGCCGGCCGAGCGTTCCCACTCCGAGTGCGCACCCGGCACCCGCGTCACCACCGGACTGACGATCCCGACCCGCATCCGAACTCCTTCCGCTGCCTCGCTACCGGTCCGTTCCTAGCCCAGCGGCGCGGGGCGGTGCGGCGACGGTCCCGCTGACCGGGAGCCTCCGCACCCCGTGCCGGCGCGGCTGCCCGTGGTGTCTGGACGGCGGGCAGCGGAGGGGCGGGCCGGTACTTCCGTAGGACCCGCACCGCTGCTACATTGATAATAAGAATTCATTTCAGTTTCTTCGCTCCGGGAGGTCCCATGACCGCCATCAGTGTTACTCCGCAGGCCGGGACGGAACAGCGGCGCGACCTGCCGCCGTCGATGGTCGAACGGATGACGCTCATCCTGGACGTGTTCGAGGGGCGTACCGCGCGGTTGACCCTCGAGGAGGTCTCGCGCCGGACGCAACTTCCCCGCTCGACGGCGCATCGCATCCTGGAACAACTGGTCCGGCTGCGCTGGCTACAGCGGACCGCCCTCGGGTACAGCCTCGGCCAGCGGGTGCTCGGCTTCGGCGACCGCGACGGCAGCTACGCCGACATCCGCTCGGTCGCGGCACCGCTGCTGCAGGACCTCCAGCTGAAAACTGGAATGATCGTTCACCTGGCGGTGCTGGACGGGGCGGAGGTGTACTACCTCGACAAGGTGGGCGGCCGCTTCGCGACGATGGTGCCCTCCCGCGTCGGCGGGCGTGCGCCCGCCCACTCGACGGCGCTGGGCAAGGCACTGCTGGCCTGGCTGGAACCCGAGCAGGTCGACGAGCGGGTCGGTGCGGCGCTGGGACGGCTCACCCACCGCACCATCGCGGACCTCGGTACGTTGCACCAGGAACTGCACCGGATCCGGCGCCGCCACGGTCTTGCCTTCGAGCGCGGTGAGTGCTTCCCCGGCATCTCCTGTGTCGCAGCGGCGATCCGCGGGCCGGAGGCGCCCGTGGCCAGTCTTTCGCTCGTGGGCGACCGGCGCGCGCCGCTGGAGAAGCTCGCCCCGCTGGCGCTCGACGCCGCCCGGCAGGCGGGCCGGGAGCTGTTCGAGCCGGATGCGGGTGGCCGGAGCGCGGCCGCCACGCCCGTGCCCGCGCAGACCTGGTCCCCGGAAACGATGGACCGGCTGCTCGCGGTGGGCCGGCACGGCGAGTGGCTCTGATGCGGTGAGTGTCGGGCAGTTCATCTCCAGCGGTCTCGGTAACTCCGTGGGGCCGGTGCGGGCAGGCCCCGTCTGCCGGTGCGTGCAGTTCACCTCGAGCGGTCTCGGTAACTCCGTGGGGCCGGTGCGGGCAGGCCCCGTCTGCGGGTGTGGGCCGCTCACCCCCAGCGGTCCCCGTAACTCCACGGGTTGGCGGGCAGCCGCTCGTCGTCGGTCTCCACGCCGAACCGGCCCCGGAAGAAGATCATTGGGCGGGCGTCGCCGAGCGGTTCCACCGCGAGCACCCGCCCGATGACGACGTTGTGGTCCCCGGCCACGTGCTCGCCGTGGACCTCGGCGTGGACCCGCAGCAGCACGTCACGGAAGGCGGGCGTGCCCCAGCGGGTGCGTTCCCATTCCAGCCCTTCGTACTTCATGCCGTGTCGCGACCCGAACCGGTGGCACAGGTCGGTCTGCTGGTCCGACAGCACGTTCACGCAGAACCGCCCGGCGTTGCGGATCCGGGGCCAGGCGCGCCCGCGGTGGTCGGCACAGAACAGCACCAGCGGTGGTTCCAGCGAGACCGAGGCGAAGGACTGGCAGGTGAACCCGGACGCCTCGTCGCCGTCCAGACCGGTCACCACGGTGACGCCGGTCGCGAAGGCGCCCAGCGCGAGGCGCATCTCCGCCGGTCCCGGAGATTCCACGGTGAGTGCTGCTGTCGATGTCATGGCGCAGAACGTAACTGGCCTCGCGGGGTGGCCACCGGGATGCTCCCGATGAACGGAACATGCGGCCATGACACCGGTTCCGGTGTCGCGTCGGGTGGGGTGCGGTCATCTCGGTGACCGGGATCCGCTCCGCCGTGGACGGCCATTGCTGGGTAGTTTCCACGCCGCAGGTCGGATGTCTCCGCCGGGAAGCAGAGGTCGCAGGATGCCGGACGTGAGTTACGAGTCGACGTTGCGCGAGCTGGAGACCGACCGGGGCGTGCTGCGTTACCACGAAGCCGGCGAGGGGCCGCCGCTGGTGATGCTGCACGGGTCCGGGCCGGGCGTGAGCGGGTGGCAGAACTTCCGCCGGAACCTGCCGGTGTTCGCCGAGCATTTCCGCTGCCTGGTACTGGAGTTTCCCGGTTTCGGGGTGAGCGATTCGACCGGTGAACACCCGATGGCGGCCGCCGCGCCCGCGGTGCCTCGATTCCTCGACGGGCTCGGGCTCGACCA
>JBOHBN010000071.1:0-5788 GCA_050698355.1 Streptosporangiales bacterium
CTTGTTCACGGTGCGGGCCGCGATCTCCTCCGCCGCCTCACAGCTGGCGCCGAGGCCGTCTAGCTCGCGGAAGTGGCCTCCTCGTCGTGACGCGACCAGGGCTGGATCCACATTGACCCGACTTAGCGGGTCCGCGAAAGGCAGCATTACCCGCGCGTGGAGGACTGGCTGTCCGCGGTGAGATGGGCGGCGAGCATGCGTAAGCCCTCGGCACAAGCTCGGTCACAGACCCGGCCCGGGTCCCCGGCGATGGCCCGGCGGACCGGGTAGCTACGCCCCGCCTGATGCAAGCAGAGCCAGACCGTACCGGGCGACTGATCGTCCTGCGGCTCCGGCCCGCCCACACCGGTGACGGCCAACGCCAGGTCCGCACGTAGCAGGCCAGCAACGCCTACGGCCATCGCTGTAGCGGCTTGCTCACTGACCACCGGGCCGGCTGGCACCGCGAGCAGCTCGTACTTGACCTCGCTGGCGTAAGCCACCAGCGCGCCGCGAAACCACCTGCCAGCGCCAGGAGCGGCGGCCAGCCAGCTCGCGACCAGGCCACCGGTCAACGACTCGGCCACCGCCACCGTGACCCCCCGCCGTACGGCGGCTGCAGCGACCTCCTCGGCCAGATTCTTCTGCTCGCTCACTCCGCCTCCTCGCCCCAGACCGCCGGCGGCCTCTCATGGCCGCAGGCAGTAGGTCTCCACGCAGCCCTGGCCGCCACCGGTCTCATCACAGTTGGGTCGCTCCATTCTGTCTTCATCTCGGAAACGATCGCTTTCCGGACGCGCAAGACCGGTACCGTCGGCTGATGCCCTGGCGTTCCATCATGGGAACCATGCTCGGGTGGCGCGGCGGATGGTGGCTGATCGTGGTCGTGTTGCTCGCGGCGGCCTGTTCTCCCGTCGCACCGACTGCCCGGAGCTCCTCCCCGACGCCGCGACATCCTTCCTCTCACCGGTCGTCGACCGCACCCGATCCGCCGAAGCGGCTACCGCGCGGCGGGAAGCGGGTCTTCCCGCGCTACCGGGTCGTCGCCTACTACGGCACCGCGGGCACGGGATCGCTGGGAGTGCTCGGCTCCAAGCCGCCCGCCCAGATCGCGGGAAAGATCGAAAAGGTGGCGCGGCGGTTCGCCACCCCCGGCCGGCAGGTCCAGCCCGCGATGGAACTAATCGTCACCGTCGCGGACGCCACCCCCGGCCCCGACGGCGACTACAACCACACCATCGCCATGGCGAAGGCGAAGACCTACCTGCGCATCGCCCGGGCGAACGACATGCTCCTCATCCTCGACATCCAGCCGGGCCAAGCGAAGTTCCTGCGGCTGGTCAAACACTGGGCGCCACTACTGGCCCATCCCCAGGTCGGACTAGCCCTGGATGCCGAGTGGCACATGCCCGACGCCGGCGTCCCCGGCCAGACCATCGGTCACGTTAACGCCGCGCAGATCAACCGCGTCGCCGCGTGGCTCGCCGACCTCGTCCAACATCGGCGGCTGCCGCAGAAACTGTTCGTGCTGCACCAGTTCACCGCCTCGATGATCGACCACATCGGCCAGGTCACCACCCGCCCGCAGCTCGCCGAGGTACAGCACCTCGACGGGTTCGGGGCGCCGGCCGACAAGCTCGCCAAGTACCGGCGTCTGCAGCGCCCAAGCCAGTTCCACATGGGGTTCAAGCTGTTCTACAGCCAAGACACGCCCCTCATGTCTCCCACCCGGGTGCTGAACCTCAACCCGCCGCCGGAGTACGTCAGCTACCAATAGCCGGCGGCACCTCAGCCCTAACCTGTGGACCCATCACCGCCGAGATCATGGTCGTCCTGGAATGGTCCAACTGAGCTGATACGCGTCCGTCGCCGCCCGTGTCCTCGTACGCAACCGTTTCAGCCGACAGATCGATCAGGTTAGTCATGACCGGCGACCCCCACCGCAGCGCGGACCCGGTGGTCGGGCACACCGCGCTCCCTGCCCTCGGTGCGGCGTGCCGGGCACGCGGACAGCAGCAGGGCGCCGCCGATGAGGACGGGCATGCCGTACCGAGCGACCTCATCGAGCCCGAGGTTCACCGCCAACGCCAGCAGGTACACCGTGAAGAGTCCGGCCAGCGCCTTGCCCGCCCACCGCCGCTGCCATCCCGACAGCAACAGCAGGGACAGCACCGCCTCGGCGACGGTGGCCAGTACGGCCGCCACCGCGGCAACGACATGCGGCGGCTGGGACAACAGCACTGCCGTATAGGCGACGAAGCTGTCCCAGCTCCCCCACGAGATGCCCGGGTCCCCGGGCCCGCCGAGCGCTCCGAACCGGTCAGCGACCGCCTCGGCCAGGTCCAGGCCGAGCAGCACTGCCGTCACCCACCCGGTCAACCACGCCGCTGCTGACCTGGGTCGGGTGAGCACGAGCAGTGCCAGTAACGCGAAGTCCGCGAGCAACACGAGAGTGACCGGACCCGGCGTCAGGCCACCGAAAACCAGCCACCCGACTTGGAAGGCCAGTCCGGCGCCGACCCAGAGCAGTCCGCCCACGGTGCGGGCGCGATCCATCCACTTCACGAAGACCTCCGTTGGTAAGGTTCCTTACTAAAGACGTTAGGAGGTACTCCGGAATTGGTCAAGCCCCTTACTAATCCGTTCATCGGGCGCCCTACCCCGCTGGGAACCCTGATCACCACGGCGGGCCGTCGGTTGTCCAGCGAGCTCGACGCCTCGCTGCATGCCGCCGGCCTCGAGGACCTGCGTGCCTCGCACGCACCACTGTTCATGGCGATCGATCCGGAGGGGTCCACCGTCAGCGAGCTCGCCGACCGTACGCAGATGACCAAGCAGGCCATGGGCGAGCTGGTCCGCTACCTCGACGGCCGCGGCTACCTGGACGTGGCCGTGGACCCGAGTGACCGGCGAGCACGCAGGGTCCGGCTGACCGAACGAGGGTGGAAGGCGATCCGTACGGGCGAGCGTGTGATCGACGACTTCGACCGGTGGCTGGAGGAGATCATCGGAGACGACCGGGTGGCGCAGCTCAGGCAGACGCTGGTACTGATCGCGCAGACCGATCCGGCCGCACGCTGACCGGCCCGCGGTCGCATTCAGCGTGTCAGATGCGGTGCCACCGCCCGGCTCTGTCAACTTCTCGAGGCGAATACCGGCTCATCGAGGGCTGCAGACATCGAGAAGGCCGACGAACCCCACATAACGTGGTCATTTGGGGCGCGAACGGGGCTACGTACGCGCCAGGGCATCGAGCACCAGATCGACGTCGTGCTCGTCGTTGTAGACGTGCCAGGCGGTACGGAGCCGACCACCGCGTTCCGCGGCCACGATCCCGGCACCTCGCAGGCGTTCCGCGCCGCCGGGGGCGTTCGTCGAGACGATGGCACTGTTGGACGACTCGAGGCCGAGCCCGGCACGGAACCGGTTGGCCAGGCCGACGTCGTGGTCGTGGATGGTACTGACGCCGATGCGCTCGATGACCTCCAGCGCCGGCTGGGTCCCGACCCAGGAGAACCAGGCGGGAGAGACGTCCAGCCGCCGCGCGTCGCCCGCCAGCCGCAACGGTGGACCGAAGTAGCTGGCGTGCACGTCCTCCCCGGCGTACCAGCCGGCACTGTGCGGGACGACCCGTTCGAGCAGTCGCGGCGAGACGGTGGTGAACGCGGTACCGCGCGGAGACATGAGCCACTTGTAGGCGCCGCACACCACCGCGTCGAACACGGTGGCGTCCAACGGCAGCCACCCCACAGCCTGGGTCGCGTCACAGATCGTCAGGGCATCGACCGACCGCGCGGCGGTGAGGATTGCGGGAAGGTCGGCGACCTGTCCAGTACTCATCTGCACGGCACTGAACGCGACGGCGTCCGCACCGTCGGCGGTGGCCTCCGCGAGCAGCTCGGGCGGCACGGTGCGCACCCGTAGCCGCTGCTGCACCAGCAACGGGAACAACGTCGAGGTGAACTCCACATCCGGCACCACGACTTCCGCGCCCGCAGGTAACGCGGTGACGAGGCTGCCGACCAGCTCGGAGACAGTCGACCCGACTGCCACCCATGAAACGTCCACTCCGATGAGGCGAGCGAACGCCGCTCGCGCCTCTTCGGTGCTGCCGCCCCAACCCTCCCAGCTGGTACGACCGCGGTGCCAGTCGGCGAGCGCGGCCTGCAACGCTTCCCAGGCCGGCTCGGGTGGCAGGCCGTAGCTGGCGGTATTGCAGTACACCCCCGCCGGATGCCACCACCGCCGGGCCTGAGCGATCGTCACCTCATCCATGCGGCCAGCCTGTCACGCCCGCCGTTGCCAGCACGGGTGGCTTCGTGCCATGCCGTAGCATCCGGGCCCATGGACTGTGCGCCAGGTTCGGTGATCCTGGTGACCGGGGTGATGGCCGCGGGCAAGTCGACGGTGGCCCAGATGCTGGCCGAGAGCTTCCCGCGGGCCGCCCATATCCGAGGCGACGTGTTCCGGCGGTTCATCGTCACCGGGCGATCCGAGCCCACGCCCTCGATGCCGGCCGAGGCGCGCCAGCAGCTACTACTTCGCTACCGGCTCGCCGCGACAGCCGCCGACGCCTACGCCCAGGCCGGATTCGTCGCCGTCGTACAAGACATCATCCTCGGGCCGTCGCTGCTCGAGATGATCGACATGCTCACCACCCGGGAGCTGTTTGTCGTGATCCTCGATCCCGAACCCCACGCAGTCGAGGAACGCGAGAGCACCCGCCGCAAGACCGGCTACGCCGACCGATGGACACCGACCGAGCTGGTCGCCGGCCTCCGCGCGACCACGCCACGGATCGGCCTATGGCTCGACACCACCGACCTCGACGAACACCAGACCGTCACAGCGGTACTCGAGCGGCTGCGCGATGCGCGCGTCACTTCCCCTCGACGGGCACGACATGCGCGACGTCACGCTCCAGTCCCTGCGCGCCAACATCACGGTCGTGCTGCAGGAGACGCTGGTGTTCGACGCGACCGTCGCCGCCAACATCGCGTTCGGGCGCCCGGGTGCCACGAGCGCGGAGGTGGCCCGCGCCGCGGAGGCCGCCGGCGTGGGTGGCCTCGCCACCGAGCTGCCGGACGGCTACGAGCCGGGCGAACGACGGTCATCGTCAGCCACAACCTCGCCGCCGTACGCGACGCGGACACCATCATCGTGCTCGACGGCGGGCGGGTGGTGGAGCGCGGCGACCACCGGTCGCTGCTCGCGAGGGACGGTGCGTACGCGTTGCTCTACCAAGCGCACGCCGCGGACGGGGGATCCCCTGCGGGGTCCGGGGCCGTCGGGGGCTCCCCCGTCGCAGTGGCGGCGTTATGACGTCGTACGCCCCGCTCGCGCGCGGACGGGTCCTGGTTTCCGGGTACCGCGTCGAGGAGCACCTCGCCCGCGGGGAGACGCTCGACGTGTACTCGGTGCGGAGCGAGGAGCGGGAGTGCATGTGTGTCGCCAAGACCGTGCGAGCCGACCGGCGCGACGACACCGCGGCGCGCGACCGGCTCCTGCGCGAGGGCGCGCTGCTGCACCGGCTCGATCGCCCGCACCTGGTGCGCGGGTACGAGAGCCGGGAGTCGCCGCCGGTGGCCGTGCTGGAGACGCTGGCCAACCAGACGCTCAGCCACCTGCTCTCCGTACGCAAGCAGGGGCTCACCGTGCCCGACCTGCTGCGGCTCGGCCTCCAGCTGTGCTCGGTGGTGCGGTACCTACACAGGTCGGGCATCCTGCACCTCGATCTCAAGCCGTCGAACATGGTGGTCGACGCGGGGCGTCTCCGGGTGCTCGACCTGAGCCACGCCCGCCCGCCGGG
>JBOHBN010000072.1:0-40217 GCA_050698355.1 Streptosporangiales bacterium
ACGTAGAGGCCACCGGCCACCGCCAGCTCCGCCGGCAGGTACGGTGAGCTGCGCACCTTCTGCACGTCGCGCCCCAGCGTCGCGGCCTGGTCCTCGATCATGTGGAAGTCCAGGCTCCGTGTGTCCAGCCCGCGAGCGAGCATCTCCGCGTGCAGCTCGTCGTCGGTCGCCTTCGACATCCGGCAGTCGGTGTGCGCGATGACGAGCACCCGGTTCACTCCCAGGACGTGCACCGCGAGGACGAGCGCCGAGAGCACGTCGCCGGTCACGCGGGCGCCCACGTTGCGCAGCACCTTCGCGTCGCCGGCCTGCAGCCCGAGCATCGCCAGCACATCGATGCGCGAGTCCATGCAGGTGATCACGGCGAGGCCGCGGGCGGCCCGGCCGGGAACGTTCGGCGCCGTGTAGCGGGCGTTTGCGGCGAGTACGTCATCGAAGGCTTCCACGCCGCCCATCACAACAGAAACCGTCGCCGGTGCCCGACAGGGCCTCGCGTACGGTTGGCGCATGGCTTCGGATCAGCGCGCCGGGCAGCCGGCGCAGCCAGGCGATCTGGTCGACGTCGCTCGGCTCGTCACCGCGTATTACGCCGAGCACCCCGATCCCGACGTACCCGACGAGCGCGTCGCGTTCGGCACGTCGGGTCACCGCGGATCGTCGTACGCGCTCAGCTTCAACGATGACCACATCGTCGCGACGAGCCAGGCGATCTGCGAGTACCGCGCGGAGCAGGGCACGACCGGACCGCTGTTCCTCGCCCGCGACACGCATGCGCTGAGCGAGCCGGCCTGGACGTCCGCGCTCGAGGTGTTCGCCGCGAACGGGGTCACGGTGCTCGTCGACAGCAGGGACGGGTACACGCCCACACCCGCCCTGTCGCACGCCGTCCTGCGGCACAACGACGGCCGGACGGCCGGACTCGCCGACGGCGTGGTGGTGACCCCGTCGCATAACCCGCCGACCGACGGCGGTTTCAAGTACAACCCGCCGCACGGCGGGCCCGCTGATACCGACGCCACCTCCTGGATCGAGGCGCGCGCGAACGCGCTGCTCGCCGACGGCCTCAGCGGCGTACACCGCATCCCGATCGCCAGGGCTCGCGCTGCGGAGACCACCGGCAGCTACGACTTCCTGGACGCGTACGTCGGCGACCTCGAGTCCGCAGTCGACCTCGCCACCGTCCACGCGGCCGGTCTCACCATCGGCGCGGACCCGCTCGGCGGCGCCAGTGTCGCGTACTGGGGCGCGATCGCCGACCGGTACGGGCTCGACCTCACCGTCGTCAACCCGCTCGTCGACCCCACCTGGCGGTTCATGACCCTGGACTGGGACGGCAGGATCCGGATGGACTGCTCCTCGCCGGACGCGATGGCCCCGCTCATCGCCAACCGCGAGAAGTACGGGCTCGCGACCGGCAACGACGCCGACGCGGACAGGCACGGCATCGTCACGCCGGACACCGGCCTGCTGCAGCCGAACCACTTCCTCGCGGTCGCCATCGACTACCTCTACCGGCGGCGCGAGTCGTGGCCCGCGGCCGCGGCTGTCGGCAAGACGCTCGTGTCGTCGGCGATTATCGACCGGGTGGCGGCCGATCTGGGGCGGCGGCTGCTCGAGGTGCCGGTGGGCTTCAAGTGGTTCGTCCCGGGTCTCCTCGACGGCAGCGTCGGCTTCGGCGGGGAGGAGAGCGCGGGCGCCTCGTTCCTGCGACACGACGGCACCGTATGGACCACCGACAAGGACGGGATCCTGCTGTGCCTGCTCGCCAGCGAGATCACCGCCGCCACCGGCCGGACGCCGAGCGAGCACTACGGCACGCTCACGAAGCGGTTCGGCGACCCCGCGTACGCGCGGGTCGACGCGCCTGCGACTCGCGAGCAGAAGGCGGTGTTGAAGAGACTCACGCCCGACCGGGTGACCGCCGACGCGCTCGCCGGTGACCCGATCACCGCCACGCTCACCACGGCGCCGGGCAACGACGCGCCGATCGGCGGGCTGAAGGTCACCACCGAGCACGGCTGGTTCGCCGCCCGCCCATCCGGCACCGAGGACGTCTACAAGGTGTACGCGGAGTCGTTCCGCGGGCGCGAGCACCTCGACCAGATCCTCGCCGAGGCCCGCAGCGTCGTCGACAAAGCCCTGCGCTCGGCGTAACCCGGCCACGAAGTGCCCATGTGGCCGCGGCCGTTATGACCCGCCGCCCGTTGTCATTCTGGGCAGGGACTAGGCGTTGCCGCGGCTGAGGCGGTCGGACAACCCGCTGGTGTCCGGGGCGGTCGCGTGGATGCGCACGGTGCCGCCGTACGAAGCGGCGAGCGCGTCCGCGACGGCCTTGTGGTTCAGCTGCCATAGACCCTGCGGCAGTGGCGGCAGGATGTCCTCCCACAAGGTGAGCGTCGCGCCCCGCAGCTGTGCGAACCCCTCAGGGCGCGCGTACACGAAGACGAACAGGTGGGCGTGCCCGTCGCCCCACTTGGCGATGTGCGCGCGTGCAACGCCGTCAATGGCCTCGATCGCCCGCTGCAGGTGCACGAGTAACCGGCCCATCTCAGCGGCGCGGTCGTCATCGAGGTCGGCCGAGTCGAGGTGCTCCCGCGGCTGCACCATGATGGCGACGGGCAGGCCGGACGGCTCCTCCTGGGTGGCGAGCAGCCAGTGGTCGTCGGACCAGATGACCCCGTCGTCGGGGTGCTGGCACCGGTAGCAGTCGTCCGAGCCGGACGCCCCCTGCCGCGGCGGCTCCGGAACCATCGGCTCGTGCAGCGGCTTCACCTGGAAGTCACCCTCGTACGGGAACGACTGCATGGCCACGTACATCGGAATGGGTAGCCGGCCGTCCTGGTTCGCGACCGCCCTCGCGCGCTTGTAGAAGTCGTTCGGCGTCTCCGGCATGCGCCCGACCTTAGCTGAACCGCAACTGCTGTTGCCGCCCCGCGCGCGGCCTGCCACAGTGCACGGATGACCATTCGCATCCAGTGCGTCGCAGTCGACGCGAACGATCCCGCCGCCCTCGCGCGATTCTGGCGCGAGGTCCTCGGCTGGCGGCTCACCGACGAGGCCGTACTCGAACCACCCGAGGGCAGCCCGGAGGACGGCGTTTCGCCGGACCTCATCTTCCTGCGCGTACCCGAGGCCAAGCAGGCGAAGGGCCGCCTGCACCTTGACCTGCGGCCGGAAGACCAGCAGGCCGAGGTCGACCGGGTCATCGCGCTCGGCGCGACGCGCACCGACGTTGGGCAGAGCGACGACGAGACCTGGGTCGTGCTCGCCGACCCGGAGGGCAACGAGTTCTGCATCCTGCGGGCGTTGCGCACCGACGAACAGTAGATGACACCGTGACCGCGCCGGTCGACGCGGACGACGAGGCGTTCGCGCGGCACCGAGGCGTGCTGATGGGTGTCGCCTACCGGGTGCTCGGCCGCGTCGTCGACGCCGAGGACGTGGTACAGGACGCCTGGCTGCGCTGGCGGGCGGTGGACACCGACACGGTCGCCGATCCCAAGGGATATCTCGTACGCGTGGTCACGCGCCTCGCCATCGACCGGCTGCGCAGCGCGCAGGCGCAGCGGGAGTCGTATGTCGGTGACTGGCTACCGGAACCGGTGCTCACCGAACCGGACGCCGCGGCTGTGGCCGAGCACCGCGAGACGCTCTCGCTCGCGCTGCTTGCCGTGCTCGAACGGCTCTCCCCGCTGGAGCGTGCGGTCTTCGTGCTGCACGAGGCCTTCGACTACCCGTACGCGGAGATCGCCGACATCATCGACCGCGACCAGCCGGCGGTACGGCAGCTCGCGCACCGCGCGCGCGAACACGTGCAAGCGCACGGCCGCAGGTACGACGCCGACCAGCGCGTGCTGCACCGCGCGACGCAGAGCTTCATCGCCGCCGCCATGGATGGTGACGTCGCCCGCCTGCTCACGCTGGTGGCGCCGGATGTACGCCTGGTCAGCGACGGAGGCGGCAAGGCGAAGGCACCACATCGCACGATCATCGGGGCGGACAAGGTCAGCCGCTTCCTCGCGACGATCGCCACCACGCAGACGCAGTACCCGGGCGTCGAGGTGCACGAGGCGTCGGTCAACGGTGGCCCGGCGCTGGTCGCGGCCGTAGCCGGCGAGCCCGTCACCGTGTTCGTGGTCTACGTCGCGGACGGCGCGATCCAGGAGGTGCAGATGATGGCCAACCCGGACAAGCTCACCGGCGTTCGCTCGCGCCCGGCGCCGTCCTGATGCCCGGCACGTACTCGGGGTTGGTACGTGGTGGTGCCGCCGCGTTCTCGTGCCGGCCGACCCGGCAGCGCTCGAGGAAGCTCGCCGACGCCCACTCGCGTGTCGGCCAGAGCCATCGGTCATGCCAGTACAGGGCGGCATCGCTCGCCCCGTCACCGTCCACATCGTCGGCCATGGCCGCGCGCCAGGACGATCGCAGGGCGGCGAACTGCTCCACCACGCCGCGATGCGCGGGCCAGCACGGCGGTACGGGATCCAGCGCGTGGCCGGCCAGGCTGTAGTGCTCCTGCATCCAGTCCACCCATGCGATCAGCTCGGCCCAGTCCTGGCCCGTCGCTCTCGCCGACCAGGATCGATAGGCGTCCTCGTCGGGGGTGCTCTCGGCCTGCCCGCCGTCCGGTGGCTCCTTGTCGTCGGCGCCACCGAGGTCGTCCATCCGGGTAATCAGGTCGGTGAGCTGTTCGGTGATCACGTCGTACCGAGCATCCGCGTGCGACTTGACCGCACTCATCAGGCTGGTCAGCTCGGCGAGCGTGACCTCGCCGACCGCATCCGCCTCCGCGACCTCGCTCATGTGTGGTCGACCTCCCGCATTGCCTAGGGCGTCTTGGCGTCGCTGAACACCTGGTTGCGACGCTGGTCCGGGCGCTGGTCGGGACGAACGCCGTACACGCGCTCGGACTCGGCCACGGCACCTGCGTCCTCGGTGCGGAAGTAGTACTCCGCGTCGAGCATCAGGGGGCGGACGCCGGCGAGCAGGGCCACGATCCGGCCCTCGGGTAGGGCGGCGAGATCTGCGACGGGGAGGATCGACTTGCGCTGGGTCGTGTCCTGCCATCCCGAGCGCAGCCAGAGGCTGTTCGCGTCGGCGTTGGCCGTGCGGTGCGGCGCCTCCCACTCCCCGACCGTCTCCGAGACCAGCTTGAGAAACTCGCCCTCACCGCTTCCGCCGCCGTACAGCTTGGCGGTCGCCGCATCCCAGAGGATCTTCATCCCTTCCGGGCCCCACAGCTGGACGCCCTGCGACCACGATTGCAGGAAGGTCATCAAGACGATGCCGCGCGAGCGGTAGTGGCTGTACATCTCCGGCAGCTGCCGCCAACGGCACACGTTCGCGACCTCGTCCAGGACGGCGAGCATCGGCGGGTTCAACCGCCCGTCCATGGCGCCCTTGGTCGCGTAGTCCTCCGCGGCCCGCATCGTCGTCGCCGTCAGCGCGGTCGTCAGCGGCGACGCGGAACCCTTGCCCTTGCGCGAGATCAGGTACAGCGTGTCGCGGGACGTGACGAACGTTTCCGGCACGAACTCCTGCCGCCCGCCTCCGGGCGTGATCCACCGGACGATCTCGTCGTTCAACAACCAGTCGACGTACAGTTCCGCGCTCGCGTACACGCTGTCTCGGGTCTTGTCCGGCAGCCGGCGTAGCGCACCGAGAGCGGCACCGACGATGGCGGCCGATCGGCTCTGGAAGATCTCCTCCATCGCCGTCTCGCGCGGGTCGGTGAGCCAGAAGTAGATGTCAGTAACGGGGCGGCCGGAAACGGCGGCGGCGTACAGCGCGAGCGCGAGCAGCTTGCGTGCCTTCGGGTCGAAGAAGGAATCCTCGCGAGCCTTCTGCTTGTCCTCGACTTTCGCGTCCGCGAGCACCTCGGCCAGTTCCTCGGCCTTGGTGAGCGTGTCGATGCCACGCAACGGGTTCCACCACCACGTCGGGTGCTCGCCGGCGATGTCCTGCGGGTCGAAGACCCAGGTATACCCCATCCTGTCCCGTGGCTTGCGGGTCTTGGCCATCACCTCTGGCTTGTTCGAGGTCGACACGACGGCGCCGGGCGCGCGCAGGATCGCTGGCACCACCCGGGCAGTCGTCTTCCCCCGGCCGATGCCCCAGATATCGAGGTGGAGGTACTCCCACGGCGCATAGACGAGCTGGTGGGACCTGACGCTGCGGCCGCAAAGCACGCCGGTCTCGCTGCTGTTTACACCGAGCCTGCTTGCCATGCTGGTTGCGGAGCCGTGCACAGCCCGCTCGTCGCGGCGGTTGCCCATGCGGCGCGCGGCGTCGTTCCAGGCGGCCTTGTCGATGTCCTTGTGCCGGTTGCGCATCATGAGCACGAAGAGGGTAGCGAGCACCGCCAGCACCGCGAGCTCAGCCACCACGACCAGCGTCGCGGTGGCCGTCCACTCCACCTGACCCGTGACGACCAGGATGATGGCCTCGAACGGGTTGCGGAAGCCCCACGGGCCACCGGCCCACCAGTCGGACACGGTGATGGCGAGGTCGACCGACAGCAGCGTGCCCATCAGCGTCATGACGATCGCGAGGATGAACACCGGCGCGGTGTCGCCCTGCCCGGCGTGTCGTTGCGACATCGGCCCTCCTCGCCGCTTCCGGTGAGCACCCGCGTAGCACGGTTCAATGCCGTACGGTACTCGCTGAGAGGCACCTGATGGTCCGGTGAGGCGAGGTGAGGCAGATGAGCGAGATGATCCGTCTTCCAGACGATCCCCTCGAAGCTCGGCTCGCCGCCCTGCAGGAGCGGGTGCGCGCACGGCCACACGACGTCGCTGAACACGCTCGCCTCGGCGTCCGGCCGGCCCAGGAAACGGCCCCGCACGGTCGAACGCGAAGCGGCTATGAGCGCGACGACCCGCGGTCACGCACGGGACATCACCATGAAGCCGGCGACGACGTCGACAAGCGACTCGATGCCGTCGACCGGGGTGCCCGGCACCGACGTCACGACCGAACACAGCTGGAACGCTCGGAGCGTTCCGAGCTGCGTGAGCGGATGCGGGAGGCGCGGCGGAAGAGGGAACGAGAGCAACGGCGGGAAGTCGTTCCCCGGGACCGCGAACCCGGCCGTACGCGCCCGGGGCGAGACGAGCGGGCGCGCGCGGGGCAGCGTGGCCTGAGCCGGGCGTGAGCCGGGCGTGAGCCGGCCATGACCGCTCCCGCCGGTCGAGACGACCCGCTGGACTCCTGCCTCTCTATCGACGCCGAGACCCTCGATGCCGCGCGGGGCCGTTCGTTGCGAGACGTACCGCGCGCCGACCCGGACGAGGTCGAGGAACTGTTCGACGAGTACGCGCACGCCTTACGCGATCGCGGCCACGACGTACCCGATCGGGACGCCGCCGTGGCATGGATCGCCCACGGGGTCGAGGCGGTCGCGCGCGGCGAGCGGTGGTTCGACCTCACGCCGGGCGTGCCGGACGGCGACCTGTTGCACTCCTCCGGCCCGCTGTTCGATCCGGCGACGGGCGAACCCGTGGGCACCGACGCGGACGACCCACGCCCGTTGCTCGACAGCAAGTATCTCGCCGAGCTCATCGCCGCGCAACGCACCCGCGCGGGAGCCCCGACGACGACGATGGGCGATGCGCGTGATGCCCGGCACATCGACGCGCTGCGGCTCGACAGCGCCGAGGTCGGCGCCTACCTCGCCGAGCGGATGGTGACGAGCCCGGCGGTGCGCAGAGCATTCGATCCGGTATGGCAGGACGACGGCGACCATGCGCCGTACGAGCTGTTCGCCGAACTCGTGCAGGAAGCGCTCATCACCCAGTACACGCGGGAGACGGTAGCGGCGCTGACCGCCGACCCCGAGCGGTCGGCCGGTGTCGTCACCGGCCGGCTGGTCGCCGATACCGCCTTCCACCGCTGCGCGTACCCGTATCTGCAGGGGTACGACCGGGTGCGGTACCCGCCACACGTGGCACTGCCAGGTGGCGCCGCCAGCCCCGTCTTCGTACCCGTCCCACAGGGGCGGTTGGAGGCGCGTGCCCGTGAGCTGGAGGCCGTACGGCCGGGCCGCGGCGACCTGGCGGACCGGCTGCGTGAACTGCGCGGCGAGATCGGCATGCCCGTACCGCGGACGCGGGCGGAGTCGACCGCGCAACTCATCAGGGCGGGGGCGCCCGCAAGGGACGCCGCCGGTCACGGTGCTGGGGCGCGGGATACCGAACGAGCGCAACGAAACGACCGCGCCAGAACCGCATCGTACGGCTCCTCGAGGCGTGCGTCACCGGAGAAGTAGGCGCGGCCGCGCGGTTTGCGGGGTTCAGTAGACCGTGACGTGCACGTGGTCATAGTGGCAAGTGGTGACCATCGAACGGTCGGGACAACCGTTCACCGTGTACGGCCGCCAGTGCCCGGTCTCCTTGTACGCCGACCAGATCTTCCCCTGCCAGATCACGTACTTCACCGCAAGCGCCTTCTGGTTCTTGACCAGCCAGTTCGCCATCGCCCAGCCGGCGTTCACGTTCTTCGTGGTGTTGGCCGGCGTGAACATCAGGTCGCAGGCGTACCCGCCGGGGTGGTCGGGGAACTGGTCATTGGGCCGCCAGCAACCGATCGACGCCGGCTTCGACGGCGCCTTCGTCTTGATGGCCCGCAGCGCCTTGGCCATCCGCGGAGTCAGCTTCCCGCTGGTCGTGGGGTCGTCCACGGTCGCCTGCTCGTCCGGCCACGTGGTGTCCGGCTGCCCGCGACCGCGGTAGCCATGGGATCCGTGGCTCGTGTCCGCCTTGCCGGTGATGACGACGCCGCCAGGACTGCACTCTCCATTGACGCCACCGGGGAGTATACGGATGTCGCCCTTCGCATAGTCCCACGCGTAGCTGAGCACGTCGTTCGCGTACGCGTGGGAGTGGTTGTAGGCCCAGAGCGCATCCCACACGCCCTGCGGGCCGTTCTTCACCCCGGACGCGACCAGGTAGTTGGCGGCACCGAACGCGGCATCGCCGATGTCGTAGCGGTTCGGCGCGCCACCGCTGTTGTCGCCGTCCACGCCGTACTGCTCCCAGGTGCCCTCCAGGAACTGCATCGGGCCGCCCGCGCCGGCTTCGTTCTCGCCGGAGTGCACGCCGGGCAGGTTGCTCGTGCCGTGCTTGGTCTCCGTCCAGCCGATGCCGGCGAGCAGCTGCCAGGGCACGCCGTACTGCGCACCGGCCGCCTTGTACGCGGCGAGGTAATCAGAAGGGACCCCACCGGCCATACCGCCCTGCTCGCCGGCGCCGTCCGGCTTCGGCAGCTGGAAACCACCCAGGGGGTCGTCGCGGTCGTCGTCACCCGGCCCTGGCCCGCCGGGTCCGGACACCTGCTCGACCGCTGGTCCCCCTGCCGTGGCGAGTTTCGGCGGACGCGCCGCCTGCACGTACGGGTACGGGTCGACCGGGTGCCCCCCACCCAACCGGTAGCCGCCGACCCAGTACTCGAAATGCAGGTGCGGGCCCGTCACGTTTCCGTTCGCGCCGATACGGGCGATCTCCTGACCGGCCTTGACCCGTTGCCCCTGCTTGACGAGCACGCCACGCGACCACATGTGCCCGTAGACGGTGCTGACCTTCTTTCCAGCGATGGTGTGATTCAGCACGATCCACTGTCCGAACCCGTCCGCCTGACCGGCCGCGGCAACCACGCCCGGTGCGTACGCGTAGATCGAGGTGCCCTCCGGCCCCCCGAGGTCGATGCCTCGGTGGAACTCGCTGCCCTCGTCGGTGGGATCGCTGCGGCCGCCGAACGGGCTCGTCACGTCGACGTTCTCCACCGGCTTGACCGTCCCGCCGCCGCCACCTGGGGCGGGCAGGCCACCCGCGGCCGACGTCGCGCATTCCGAGTACGCCGTTCCCGAGAACGAACCGGGGACGAACAGGAAGAAGGCGAACAGCAACCCAAGTAGACCAGCCACCGCGCCGGCGCAGAGGTACAGCGTCGACTTCTGCACCCCACGCCTCCCTCACGCATTCGCGTCGATCTCACCTTGCCTGTGGCTGGAAACCAGCCACCGGCCCTGCTCACGATCGAGTGTGCAGTAAACAACGAAGCCATAGGTCCGCCCGACCGGATTTCCTTCGGCATCGATCGGGACGACGCGGCGGCTCACCGCCTTGTGCTTCCTGGTACGGGTGCCTTTGTCCGGTTTCTCGCCCACGTAGCGCAGCCGGGTATGGACGAGCCGGGTGGCACCGGCCCCTCGCCACGCGTGCCATTGCGCCAGCCGCGGGGCGTGCCGCAGGAATGCTTCCTTGTACTCCGGCGACACGTAGTCGGCCGCTCGGCGCAGTGGCGCAAGCTGGTCCTCGGCCAACGGGTTGCCGCTGAACAACGTGTCGGCGAACGCGTTGCACACCGCGGATGGGTTGGTGTAGTCGACCTTCTTCGCCGCGGGAATGACCGTGCCTGTCGGACGTGATGTCGGTGCCGCTGAAGGCATGGCGGTGGTGGCCGTGGCGGTCGGCGTCGGTGTCGCGTCACGGTCGTCTTCGAACACGCCGCATCCGCTGAGCACGACGAGAGCGAGTGCCACTGCGGGCGCGGCACCCGCGTTACGCCATCGCACGGCGATCACGAGCCGCCCGACTGTTTCGGCGTGCCCTCCCCGACGCGTCGCCCGACGCTGTTGCCGGTCGGGGCGGGCGTCTCGCTCGTGCTCGGCTCCGCGCTGTTCGCGGGCGCGGCCAGCGCGTACAGCAGTGTCTTGTTCAACTTCTGTGCGGGCACGAAGACTGTCGCCCCGTCGACGGCGGCGGGCACGCTGTCCTCCCCAGCGAGGTCCGCCTCACCGGCGGAGGTGATGTCCAGCCATTCTCCGGACTCGTCATTCGCGTACAGGTGACCACCGCTCGCCGTAATCGGTTGCAGACCCGCGATGTTGTACGCCTGCGGGACGTAGGGAAACACGACCGTGTCGCCGATAGCGACCACGCTGCCGGTGTCGCTGGCCATAACAGCCGACTCCTCTGCCAGCGGGTTCCCCATCGCGCCGGGCTCCATGTCGGACATCGCCTTCCGGCTGCGCTCGGCACCGCCGGGCGAGTCGTACAGGACGAGCGTTCGCTGCCCCTGGGCCTGCCAGGCGACGAGGAACATGCCGTTCGGTATGTGTACTGCGCGCAGCACGCTTGCGTGCTTGTCCGGACGGGATATCTGCTTCGGTTGCGGCAGCACCTCATGGTCGTCGCGCAACCGCCACAGCTTGCCCGCCTTGTTGACCGCGAGCACCTCCGACCCGGTGGCGGAAACCGGCTTCGCACCGACCGGTACGTCGACCAGCTTCGCCTTGCCATCGCCGATGTACGCGGCGGTCTGGTCCGGCAGCGTGATGAGAGGGGACGGTCCGAGGAACGACACCGTGCCACCGGCGGGTACCTTCACCTGGTGAAGCACGTGTTCCGGGTCGTCGAGCCGCCAGTACACGAGCGAGTCCAGTCCACCCAGGGCCAGGACCGGCGCACCGTCGATGGTCGTGCTGTGCAGCTCACCCTGAGCGGTGAACGGCAGGTTCGCCGACCACTCGAGCACCCCGGTGCCGGCATCACGCACCTCCAGGTCGCCGTCCGGGTTGAGCATGGCCACCTTGTGCGCCGGCGTGACGGCCACCCGCGAGCTCTCCTGGTACGGAACCGCCCAACTCGCCCTGGTGCCGTACCCCGGTGGCGGGGAGACCGGCAGGTTCGCGGGAGGCGGGGTGGACGCGCTCGTGTGCTTGGGCCGCGCGTCGGTGTCGGATCCCTGCCGGGTAAGGGCGAAGAAGGTTACGCCGAGCGCGATGACGGCAACCGCGAACACCGCGACCGCAACCAGACCGCGACGCTTGTCCGGCGTCTTGGCGCCCTGCCCGTTCCGGCCGGGCGCCGGCCGGCCCTTCCCCGGTCGCGACCTGCGACGCGTCGCCTTGCCGCCGGGGTACTCGACGGGAGCCTCGCCGATCGGTGCGACCGCGCCGTCCGGGGCGAGAACCAGATCCCACCCGGTCCCGTCCGCGTCCCTCGCTCGCACCCTGATCGGGCGGTTCAGCTCCGCGTAGCTGTCGGCGACGGCCTTGAGCGCCAGCTGGCGTGCGTACGTACTCTGCGGATCGACCCCGTCGGGAAGTGGCAGTGTGTGCCCGTCGATGTCGATACCGTCCGAGCGCGCCGTGACCACAGGGTGCGGCCAGCCCGGCACGGAGCCGGGGTCGATCTCCTGGACCGGTGGCCAGCCACCGCCATCCGCGTGTGGTTCGGTCATCGGCGGCACATGTGCGCGTCGGTGAAGGTCAGATCCTGCACTCGGCGTTGTCTTCCTACTTGACTACGGTGAGCGAAACCAGCAGCGTCCACGCCGCGTCGGCTCGGAAAAACCATAGCGCTAGCGACCCCACAGCGGGGGCGGCGGACAATACGATACTTAGCGCCCGGGGTACGGCGTCGGTGGGCGGACCCCGGGACGTGCCGGGCGCTCACGGCAGCGCCAGGACGAGTCTCGACCGGGAGGATCGATGAGCGCGGACGGCAACCCGTGGCTGCCTCCGCGGGTCGCGCCCGATGAAGGTGAGTCCTCTGCCCCGCCACCGCAACCCGTTACCCCGCCATGGCAGCGGCCCCAACTGGACGCCGAGGCCGGCGGCGTGCCGCAGCCGACGCGCCGCCTCGGTTGGTGGCAGTGCCCGGCTGCGCGGACCGCGGACGTCGCCTGGTGGGCAGTCGGCGTGCATGGCGGCGCGGGGGCTACCCGACTCGTCGCGGCGACCGGCAACGGCGGGCACGACATCCCGCAACACTGGCCGGTCGTGCCGTCCGGACGGCACTCACTTCCCTTGCTGCTCGTCGCGCGCACCGACCTGCACGGCTTGCTCGCCGCACAGGACGCGGTGCGGGAATGGTGGTGGAAGCTCACCCCGCCCGGCTTCGACCTCGCCGGTCTGGTGCTCATGTCCGACGCGCCGGGGAAGCTGCCCGCCTCGCTGCGCGACCTGGCCAGGGCGCTGTCGGGCGCGGTCCCGCGACTCTGGCACATTCCGTGGGTGCCGGAGTGGCGTACGGGCGAGGTACCCAATCGCCTGCCGAAGGAACTGGGCGACCTGCAGACACATCTACAAGGGATGAAGCAGCCGGATGCGCCGGCGGGCGAAGCCGACACCGGACCCGATTGGACTCCTGAAAGGAGCTCAGCATGAACCCGCTGTTGCCAGCGATGATTACCGTGTTCGACGCGCTACCGGGGGGGATCTGCCAGAAACTCCAGACGATCGGGGGCTGGGTCACCAGCGTCCTCGGCTGGGGTGCGGGCCTCGCGTTCATCGTCGCCGGTGGCGTCTTCTGCTACGCCTACTTCGGCGGGCACGGATCGTCGAAAGCCGTACGGGCACTTGCCGGTGTGTCCGTTGGATGCGTGCTCATCACCGCGGGAAGCGCGATCGCCAACCAGCTCCTCGGTGGCGGCAGCTGCCAGATGAACTGAGCCGGGAGCGGTTGTCGCTGGTATGGGAAGGAGGAGTATGCCCGGCCGAGGGCCAAGGCGATGGACGCTGATCGGCTCGGTGATCCTCGTCGGGCTACTCGTACTCGGTGCTGTGTACGTCGTGCTCAGCGAACCGAGCGAGGCTGGCCACGACCCGTCCGCGGCGACGACGCCCACAGCACCTGCGGCGAGCGAGGTGCCCAGCCCGACCTACCGGACACCCGATGCGGCCGACGACTGCGCGGCCGACACCACCAGCCAGAGGCTTCCGACGACCACGCCGAAGGACATCACCTGGTCGGTGTGGAATAGCGCGGCACTTCCCGCCTCGAAGTCGGCCGGCCCGCTCGAGACGAATGAGAAGACCGGCGTGACGTCCTGCTACGCGCGCACGCCGGTAGGAGCGGTCATGGCCGCCATCAACATCAGCTACCGAGCCTCGCTCGCCGCGCCGGACACCACCATCATCAAGAAGCAGGTGGCCGACGGGCACTACAAGAAACAGCTTGTCGACGTCGCGGCGAACTACGAGGCGCCGCGGTCGATTCCGCAGGTCGCCGGGTTCCAGATCGTCGACTACCAGCGGTCGCAAGCGCTTGTGGCGATCGCGGTCGGGTCGCCGGAGACAGGTCTCGGGACGAGCACGACGACGGTCGCTTGGGAGGACGGCACGTGGAAGATGGTCGCCGGCGCGGACGATCTGACAGGCGGCGGTGGGTGGACCCGGATCGACGACCTCTCCGGCTACATACCGCTCAAGGGAGTTGGTTGACATGCCGGCACCGATGACGGTCGCCTTCCTCGGATTGCCGAGTCCCGGCGACATAGCCAAGGCCATCTTCGACACCATCTTCGGGTCAATCGCGGATGAGATAGCCAAGGCCATCGGCAAGCTGGTGATGAACTTCATCGCCGGATGGCTCAAGATACCCTCGTTCGGGGCCGGAAGCGGATGGAGCTCATTCGATGTCGTCGCCCACTGGACGACCAGGCACACGATCGGGCTGGCCCTGTTCTCCGCCGGTCTCTGCATCGTCATCGTCGGCGGCAAGATGGTCTGGAACTACACCCATGGCGTGCATGACAGCCTGAAGAACCTGCTCAGCGGCCTGGTCACACTTGTAGTCGTCAACGGTGCGGTCATCACCGGTACGCGCATCCTGGTCCAGGCCGGCGACGAGTACACCACCTGGATCCTGAAAGAGGCGGAGGCCGGTGGGGTGGCTGAGCGGATCGGCGCCTTCACCGGCACTGCCGGCTCGGCGACCCTGCTCGGGTCGGCCCTGCTCTTCATCCTCATCGCCGGCACGGTGCTGATCTCGGTCATCATCCAGATGGTGCTGATGCAGCTGCGCGGCGCCATGCTCGTCGTGCTGGCCGGCACGATCTGCCTCCCGGCGGCGACAGCGACCACCGAGACCGGCCGTAAGTGGCTGGGCAAGTACACCGCCTGGCTGATGGCGTTCATCTGCTACAAGCCCGCCGCCGCTACCGTGTTCGCGATCGCGTTCCGGTTGCTGGGCAACAACGCCGACACCGGCGAGACCCAGGGATTCTTCGCCGGGCTCATCCTGCTCGGGGCGTCGGTCCTGATCCTGCCGGCGATGTTGCGGCTGCTCACCCCGGTCGGCGTCGCGTTGGCCGGCAGCGCCATGGGCGCGGCGGCGGGCGGCGCGATGGCCGCGAGCGCCATGCGTGACGGAGCCCCGTCCGGGTCGGGTGAGCCTGCGCAGGGCGGGCTGGAGAACAACCAGTCGTCCGCGTCGTCCTCGGGCGGCGACGGTGGTGGCGTCGACAGCGCACCGACCGGCGCCGCGACGGCCGAGGGCGCCCGATCGGCAGGCGTCGGATCGGGTGCCGACGGTGGTTCCGGTACGGGAACCGGCTCTGGCACCGGCGAGGCGGCCGCGGCCGGCGGCAAGGGCGCCGGCGAGGCGACCGCGAGCAGCGGCACCACGACCGCCGCGAGCAGCGGTGCGGGTACCGCCGCGAGCAGCGGTGGCACGGCAGCAGGCGGCGCGGCGGCCGGTGCGGCAACGGGCGGCGCGAGCCTCGCCGCCATGGCCGCCTACGAGGGCCTCAACTCCATCAACCGGACGACAGACGAGGTCGCCCAGGAGATGGGCAGCGCAGCCGAGGGACCCACGGGATCCGGCCAGTCAACGAACCAGTAGCACGGGCACTGGTGGAGCGACACCGCCATCCCGGAGCGAGGAGGTAGCCACACATGAGCACCGATACGGTGACCAGCCAGGAACGCACCTACGGAAACTGGCGTCGCCCGTACAGGCCCGGTCTCGGCCGCCTCGGGCTGATACCCACGCTCGGCTTGTTCGTACTGCTGGCGCTCGTGGCGGTCATCGCGCCGTCGAGCACCTCGACCGCGGTCATCATCCTCGCCATCGGGCTCACTATCCTCGCCCCGACCGCGATCCGCGACCGGTACGGCCGCAACCTCGGCACCCGCATGAACGCACGAATCTCCTGGATGGTCGGCGTGACGCGTGGACAGCACATCTACCGGGCGGGCCCGCTCTCCAAGGTTCCGGGAGGGAAGTTCCTGCTGCCCGGCCTCGCGGCCGACACCAATGTCTACGAGGGCCGCGACGGCCTGGGGCGCCCCTTCGCGATGATCCACTTCCGGAAGGTCAACCACTTCTCCGCCGTGGTCCAGTGCAACGCGCAGGGCGGAAGCCTCGTCGACCAGCAGGACCTCGACACGTGGGTGGCGAACTGGGGCGACTACATGCGCCGCATGGGCAACGAGCCCTCGCTGCTCGGGATCCAGGTCGTGGTCGAGACCGCGCCGGACTCAGGTGAGAGGCTCCGCCGCGAGGTCGCGAGCCAGCGCGGCGAGACCCCGGCACGGTTCTCGTCGGCGGTGATGTCCGCGATCGAGCAGACCTACCCGAGCGGGTCGCCGACGATCCGCACGTACGTGGCGTTCTGCTACGACGCGGCCTCGCACCTCGGCAAGCGCACCCGCTCGCCGGAGGAGATGGGGGTGCTCATCGCGCAGCGCCTGCCGCAGCTGACCGAGTGGCTGGCGGCGACCGGAGCGGGCGCGGGACGACCGCTCACGCACACCGAACTCGCAGAGACCGTCCGCATGGCGTACGAGCCCGCGATCGCGCCGTTCATCGACAAGGCGCGCTCCAACGGCGGCAGCGGCCTGAAGTGGGACCAGGTCGGGCCGAAGCAGCACCATGCGACGTGGCGGGACTACCGTCACGACGGCGCCCGCTCGATGACATGGGTGATGGGGGAGGCACCACGGGGCGAGGTCTTCTCCAACGTGCTCGGTGACCTGCTGAGACCGCATCCCGCGATCGACCGGAAGCGGGTCTCGCTGATCTACCGTCCGCACTCGCCGGCCGAGGCCGCGGGCCTGGTGGAGAGCGACACCCGTGCGGCCGGTGCGGGCGTGGACGCGGCCCGTAGCGACAAGAGCCGCAAACGCGCCGAGCTGCGCGCGGCCCAGCGGTCCGCACAGGAGGAGGCGGAAGGCGCCGGCCTCACCAGATTCGGTCTGGTCGCGACCGCCACCGTCGCCGACGACGGCACCGAGGCCGATTCCGACCGGCTCCAGCTGGCCGACGCCGCGATGGAGAACCTCTCCGCACCGTCGCGCATCGCGCTGCGCCCCGCGTACGGATCGCAGGACACCGACTTCCTGGCGGCGTTGCCGCTCGGGATCATCCTGCCCGAACACGTCACGTTGAAGCTGCCGGGCTGATGGGCCGGAAACGAGAGGCGCAGATCGAGACCGAGCCAACGGGTGACGGTCTCGCCGGAACGCGACGGTCGAAGATCACGCGGAAGGGAATCGAGGGCCGTGGCGGCGGCCGGATGAGCTACCTCGACCTGCCGCAGGAGTACCGGGGCACCACCCGGCAGGTCTGCGGTCTCTGGCCGTTCATCGCCGGCGCGGGAACACCCATGGTCGGCGTGCCACTCGGCCGGGACCTGCTCACCGGCTCCACCTTGTGCATGGACCCCATCGCGTGGTTCGAGCGCGCGTCGCTGATCGCGAACCCGTCGATGTTCACGCTCGCCCTGCCGGGACTCGGTAAGTCCACCGTGCAGCGGCGGCTGCTGGTGGGGCTCAACTTCCGCGGCACGGTCGGGATCGTGCCAGGAGACACCAAAGGCGAGTACAGCGACATCATCGAGGCTCTGGGCGGCTCGGTCGTCCGGCTCGGCAGGGGCCAGGGGACGTTGAACCCGCTCGACCTCGGCGAGATGGGAAAGGTCGCCCGGTCCTTGACCGGGCGCACCAAGGAGGAGCTCCAGGCCAATGCCCGAGGCCGGCGTTCCAACATGGTCGCCGCGCTGGTCGCCATCGCGCGTCGCGGGGAAGTCACCGGCGACGAGGAGAACTTCCTCGACGCGGCGGTGCAGCTGATCGATGGCAAGCACACCGATGGCCCTGCGCCGTTACTCGAGGACCTTGCCAACCTGATCGGCAACGGCCCGGAGGAACTCCGGTTGATGACCCTCGCCACCGGCGACGACCGCAAGTACGCCGCCGCGGTCGAGCCGCTGATGCGGTCGCTGCTCTCGCTCGTGCACGGTCCACTGGGCAGGACGTTCAACGCGCAGACCAGCAACCGGTTCCCGCTCGACCGGCCCGCGGCGGTGGACCTGTCCCGGATACCCGCCTCCGACCAGATGCTGGAAGGTTCGGTACTGCTCGCCTGCTGGGCAGAGGCGTTCGCCACGATCGAGGCAGCGGACGCGTACGCCACCAGCAAGGGTGAGCGACCACAACACTTCTACCTTGTGCTCGACGAGCTGTGGCGCATCCTGCGCGCCGGTGTCGGTCTCGTCGACCGTATCGACGAGCTCACCCGGCTCAACCGGACGTACGGCGTCGGCCAGTCGATGACCACGCACACGATGAGCGACCTGGAGTCGCTGCGTGACCCGGAGGATGTAGCCAAAGCAAAGGGATTCGTCGAGCGCTCCGGCGTGATCGTATGCGGCGGGCTGCCGCGCCGGGAGATGCGGCTGCTCAACGCGGTCCTGCCCATGACCCGCCGTGAGCAGAACCTGATCGTGTCCTGGTCCACGCCGCCCTCGCTGGACCAGGAGACCGGCAGGGAGATGGCGCCGCCGGGCCGGGGCAAGTTCCTCGCGAAGGTGGGCGGCCAGGCGGGAATCCCGTTCGAGGTCGTATTGACGCCGGCCGAACGCGCGCTCAACGACACCAACAAGAAGTGGGCGAACGCGGTTGCCGTAGAGGAGGGTCAGGACACCGGCCAGGTCGTCTACCTCCCGAGCTCCGCCTCCTAGGCCGTCCACAGGACGCGCGGCGGCGGGCCTCTACGAACAGCGTTTGCTCTAGGGTTGGGGTGGTACGCAGGTGCCGAACGGTAGAGGTGGTGCGCCGATGGCCGACGAACCGGATGCGGCCGGCGCGCCGACCGAACCCGAGACGCCCATGCCCGCGCGCCGCTGGCGAGCGGCACGGCGCGTCCAGCGGCGGGTTGAGCGAGCGCACGAGCCGAAGCGGAACGTCGGCAAGCTGAACCGCAACGTCATCACCGGTGCCGCCGTGGCCGGGGGTTGGATGGTCGGCGGGCCGGTGGGCGGCCTTGTAGGCGGTGTCGGGGCGCGAGTCGCAACGCACCTCGTCGACCGCTCCCGGCGACGGACCGGCGCACGGGCGCCGCTCGCCCCGCGCCAGGAACGCTTCTACCAGAAGACAAGCGAGAAACTCACCCTCGGCGGCGCGCTGAGCGGCGGGGTCGCGGTAGCGAGTGGCATCGGGGTCATGGCCGGGCCGCTCGCACCCGTGGCTATCCCGGCCGGCGCTGTCGCCGGCAGGCTCGCCGTCGCCGGGGCCAAGGGGCTGCACCAGTGGACGCGGGACAAGCTCGCGACCCGCCGGGAGACGTTGCTGCAGGAGTACAAGGCCAACGAGCGGTCGGAGCAACTCGAGCACCAGGGCAAGGAGCTCACCGCACGGCTCGACGACCTCACCCGAAAGGTTGAGCCTGCGAAGGAGCGCACCGACGCCGGCGGGCACGACCGGAGCGGAACGCGTGGACCAGAGCAGGCGAGCCGGGACGGCACCGGGCGGCATCGCGCTACCAAGGAGCGCCAGGGCAGGACGAGCGATGGCCGCACGGACCACGGGAGCCCGTCGCAGCGAGAGATGCGGATCGGGCGGCTGCGGGTCCGGACGAGAACCGACCGGACCCGCTGAACGTTCGCTGGCACGAGCCCAACCAGGCCCGGAGCCTGTCATGCGCAAAGAGACGGAAAGGGAACCGCACCGATGCCCAAGGTGATCGTGCCTGTCGGCTTCATCATGGGACCGGAGTACGGCGGAGCAGGGGCGCCGGACCGGGATCCGAATTACTGGGAGGTGCACCTGGGTGGCGACGCCCAGACGCTGACCACCGAGGAGTTCTCCGTATGGGCCGCGGCGTTCACCGATCCGCCGGCACACGCCGGGCTGGAGACGAACAGGGCCAGGCTGGAGCAACTGCTCAGCTCGGATGACGGGGGACTTGCCGGCAGGATCGCGGAGCCCGCTCCGCTCGTCTCGCGTCTCCTCCAGTCCGGGCTGCTCGTGGAGTTCGATCCGGCCGACGGCCCGTTGCAGGAGGTGTGCGACCAGCTGCGGTTGCTTCCGCAGGGCCAGGGGCTGGGCAGCACGGCGGCGGAACCCGACGCGTACCGGATCGGTTTCGGCAACCAGCCGGTCGCGCAGGTCACGTCGAACGTCTACCAGCTCTGGTCGTACGCGTGCACGTTCCCCACGCTGTGGCAGGCGTGCGTGGACATGGCAGCTGCGGGGGACGCCGTCCTCGCCCCTGGAGAGGAACCGCTCGGCCTGGACGCCGAGACGCTCGCGCGCGAGGTAGCTACCGTGCTGCCGCTGCTCGTGAGCGTGGGGGCGGCTTTCCTCGACCCACGCTGACCCGGGTGAGCCGGTCAGCGGCGTTCGCAACCACCCCTACGGCGACGGTGGCCGACCTACAGTAGTACCCGATCGCCTGACCCGCGAGGGGCGACGAGTACCAGTGGCCATCGCCCGACCGGAGGGAGCACGGGTGCCGAGCGTGATCGTGCCGGTGGGGCTCAGCCTCGGCCAGGACTTCGCCACTCGTGACCCAGTGGAGCGCCCGTCGCAGTACTGGCACGTTCGTCTCGGCGACGACGTGGTCCACCTCAGCATGGAGGAGACCACCGCCTGGGGCGCGGCATTCCTCGACCCGCAGGCGCACGCAGACCTTCGAGTGACGCGGACGAGCCTGGAGCGGCACCTCCAGCAGAACGACATCGGCCCGGCCGGACGGCTCGAGGGCCCCGAGAAGGTCGTTGCCGGGCTGCTCGACCGTGACCTGCTCGTCGAGTTCGACCCGACCGACGGCGCGCTGCACCCGCTGTTCTCCCGGCTACGGCTCTGCCCGCTCGTACAGGGGATCGGCAACAGCCCTGAGGACCCGTCCGGGTACCAGATCGGTATCGCGGGTGAGCCCCTCGTCACCGTCGACGCGAACGTCTTCGCGATCTGGTCCTACGGGCTGACCGAGCAGTCCTTGTGGGACGCGTGCACGGGCCTCGCCGAAGGCGTCGACGCGGACCTCCCCGAAGGGGAGGAACCGCTCGGCCTTACCGCCGACGGCCTCGCTGGCGACGTCGGCGCTGCCATACCGGCGCTGGTCGCCGGCGGCTGCGCCTTCCTCGACCCAGTAGGGAGTGCACGATGAGCTACACGGACAGTTCCCACCGCGACCGCGTCCCGGACACACGTGAAGGTGGTCGGCGCAGCCCGAAGATGGCACCCGGCGGGACGCCGACGGCAGCTCCCGCGCGGATCGGCATGCTCGGCAGTACAGCGGCCATCGCATTGGGTCTGGGCGTGACGACCAGCTCCGCCCTCGGCCTGGGTTACGCGGCGGTCAGGCGGGGCGGCGCTCTTGATGCACGGGAGCAGCAGCTGCTGCATATGGCCGACTCCGGCGGTAACGAGCGCACGCCGGGCCGCCACGAACGTCAACCGGGCGGGCGAGACACACCCGCGGCGACGCGGCACATGAAGGGTCACGGCCTTGGCCCGAACATCAAGCACTTGACCGAGCGTAAGCCACCGAGGCGTGGCGGGCCGGATGGGCGCACCCGCTGAGCTTGCGCGCGGCCGGGCTAAGGAGGGAGCAGGTATGCCGATGGTGATCGTGCCGGTCGGCCTGCTGATGGGCCCCGAGTTCGGCGCTGACGGTCCCGCTGACCGCGACCCGCGGTACTGGGAGGTGCATCTCGGCGCCGACCCGCAGCGGTTGAGCACCGAACAGCTGGCGGTGTGGGCGGGCGCGTACCGCACGCCACAGCAGCACGCCAGGCTGCAGGTCACCCGCGAACGGCTGGAGGAGTCGCTGCGTGAAGACGACGGGCCGTTGGGCAGGGTCACCGACCCCGCCCGGATCGTGTCCGAGTTGCTCGACCGGGGCCTGCTGATCGAGTACGACCCCGTCGACGGTGCGCTGGCCGAGCCGTTCTGCCGGCTCCGGCTCTTCCCGCAGGGTCAAGGCCTCGGCAGTACATCCGACGACCCGACGCGCTACCGGATCGGTTTCGCCGGCTACCCGCTCGCGAAGGTCGGCAGGAACGTCTACCAGCTGTGGTGGTACTCGCTCAGCGCCCCGTCGATATGGGACGCATGCGTCCGCCTCGCCGGCGGTGACGAGCGACCCGCCTCGCGCGCGGACCCGCTGCACCACAAGGCGGAGGACCTGGCGCGCGAAATGGGCGCGGCACTTCCGCACATGGTGAGCATGGGCGCCGCCTTCCTCGACCCTGCCCCCGAGCGGTCGGTGGCCCGATGATGGAGCAGCGGGTGAGTACGGTGCCCGAACATGGGAGGATCGGCCCATGCCGAAGGTGATCGTGCCGGTCGGGCTCAACATGGGTCAGGACTTCGCCGCCGAGGATCCGACCGACCATCCCGCGGCGTACTGGCAGGTCCATTTCGGCACCCAGTCGGCGGATCTGACGACCGATGAGGTCAAGGCGTGGGGTGCCGCGTTCCTCGATCCCGCGAAGCACGCGAACCACGAGGTGAACCGGGAGAGTCTGGAGAGCCGCCTGCGTGAGAGCAACGACGGGCTTGCGGACCCCTCCCCTGTGGTGTCCCAGCTCCTGGACCGCGGTCTGCTGGCCGAGTTCGACCCGGTCGACGGGCCGCTGGAAGACCTGTTCAGCAGGCTGCAGCTGTTCCCGCTCGTACAGGGCCTGGGGAACACCCCGGAGAACCCGGAGCGCTACCAGATCGGCATCGCCGGCGAGCCCGTCGTCGAGGTTCCCGCGAACGTCTACGCGATCTGGTCGTACTCGCTGACCGGGCGCTCACTGTGGCACGCATGCTCCGACCTCGCCGAAGGTGTCGACGCGGACCTGGCCGAGGGTGAGGAGCCGCTCGGGCTCACGGCCGACAACGTCGCGCGAGAGGTGGGCGCCGCCCTACCTGTACTTGTCGCCTCGGGCTGCGGATTCCTCGATCCGCTGAACTACGAGCTGTGAGGTGGTGGTCCAGCAAGTCCCGGCGGCGTGACGCCGCTGCGGCAGAGGTGTCCTCCCGAGACCACGCCGAGCGCTCCTTCGAGATGTCGATGGGGCCCTGGCGTATGCACGTTCGCTCCACGCCCGCCGACGCGGCGCGGCAGGATCGGACCAGACACCAAGCCGCGCCGGATGCGGGCCCCGAGCGAGCTCAGGTACGTGCGGCGCTGCGCGGCATGGCCGTCGGGGCCGGTGCCACCGTGGGCGGGGTAGCCGGGTCTGCCGCAGGACCTTGGGGTGCGGTCACCGGCTTCGCCGTCGGTGCCAGCGCTGGGCACAGCGCGTTCAGCGCCGTCTCGGCGACCGTGGCGGCGTTCCAGCGGAAGCGGGACGCACGCCGCGCCCGCAACACGAACCAGACATTGGGATCCCGCTGGAACCAGTTTCGCCAGCAGTACCGTCACCACGCTCGGCACGCGGCGAAACCGACCGGCCGCAAGTTCGGCAGCTGGCGTGGCAAGCAGCACAGGGGACGTCAGCAAGCCACCTTCGGCAGTCGATGGCGACACAACTGGACGCTGCAAGTTCCGCTGATGTTCACCCTCAACGTTCCCATGATGGCCCTGCTGTATTACGGAACGAAATTCCTCGGTCCACAGCTGGGGCCACCGGCCGCGTACGCGGCAGGAATTCCGGTCGGCTCTACCATCCTCGCGACGGTGCAGACATTGCGCGATCGAAGAGCAGCCAACAAGTACGCCAAGCACCATGCCGAAGAGCATGCGGAACAGCACAACGAACAACACGCCGTGGACACGAAGCAAGACAGAGAGATACAGAAGACGGCACAGAAGTCAGCCTTGTGGCACGGCGTCAGCGAAATGAGAATCGAAGGCATCAAAGCCGAAAACGCCGGGCTGAAGGAAGAGAACGCGACACTCAACCGCAAAATTGACGATCTCACGCTCATAGCCCTCGGCAGGGAAGCGGGCGGCCAGCAGGATTCCGGGCATCTGGTGAACGAGGCGCGCGAGCGGCTGCGGCGCGACGCCGCGTCGACACGGCAAGCCGGTGACCCGGCCACGCGGGAGTCGCCGGGTGCAGGCGGTGGGACAGCTTCCACCCGCGACCCGGACAGGGGCGGAAAGCACCGTGTCACGCAAAGGCGCGAGACTCGAGGCCCGGAGCGCGGGTGATGATCCACCACTGCGGCCGACAACCGACCCGGTAGGGTACGGCGGACCGCTGCTTGACCGACTCGAGGAGGCTCGCGTATGCCCACGGTGATCGTGCCGGTCGGCTTCATCATGGGCCCGGAGTTCGGTGCTGGCGGGCCGGTCGACCGTGACCCGTTGTACTGGGAAGTGCATCTCGGTGGCGACTCGCAACAGCTGACCGTCGAGGAGTTCAGCGCGTGGAGCGAGGCGTTCACCGACCCACCGAAGCATGCCGAGCTGACCGTGAACCGGCAAAGCCTCGAGCAGCGCCTGACCGAGAACGACGGTGGACTGGCAGGCGCCATCGACAACCCGGATCCCATCGTTACGAGCCTCATCGAACGCGGCCTGCTAGTCGAGTTCGACCCGGTCAACGACTGGTTGCAGCACCTGTTCGACCGGCTGCGGCTCTTCCCCCAGGGTCAGGGAATCGGCAGTACTCCGGACGCCCCGGATGTCTATCGCATCAGCTTCGCCGACGTCGTGCTCGTCAACGTCAGCGCGAACGTGTACCGGCTATGGTCCTACGCAGTGCGGTTTCCCACGTTGTGGCAAGCGTGCAGTGGCCTGGCCGGGAGCACCGGCGCTCCCGAGCCGCTCGCCCGTGAGGTTGCCGCTGTGGTACCGCTGCTGGTCAGCGCCGGCGCGGCGTTCCTCGATCCGCTGAGCGATCACGTCAGCGGATAACGCCGGTCCGAGTGTCCTACACGCCACCTATCCGACGACGGGAGAACCGATGCCCAAGGTGATCGTGCCGGTCGGTTTGAACATGGGCCAGGACTTCACCGCCGCCGATCCAGGCGAGCAGCCTGCACGGTACTGGGAGGTACACCTCGGCGGCGTACCCGCGTACCTCACCAGGGAGGAGGCCACGGCATGGGCGGCGGCGTTCCTCGACCCGGCCAAGCACGCCAGCCGTGAGGTCACCCGAGCGAGCCTGGAGGCTCACCTGCGTGCCGCCGATGACGAGACCACGGACCCGTCGCCGGTCGTGGCTCGGCTGCTCGAGCGCGGACTGCTGGTCGAGTTCGACCCGGTCAACGATTCCTTGGAGTCGCTGTTCAGTAGGTACCAGCTGTATCCACTGGCGCAGGGGTTCGGTAACAGCCCGGAACAGCCGCGAAGGTACGAGATCGGCTTCGCCGGCCGGGCCCTGATCGACGTCGATGCCAACGTGTACGCGATCTGGTCGTACGCGCTGACGGAGTCCTCGCTGTGGGACGCCTGCGCCGGGCTCGCCGCGGGACTGGACGCGGACCTCGAGCCCAACGAGGAACCACTCGGCCTCACCGCCGAGGACCTCGCCCGGGATGTGGCCATGTCGCTGCCGGTACTGGTCACCTGCGGCTGCGGCTTCCTCGACCCACTGTTCGATTCCCGGTGACCCGATAGCCGTTGCGGCGGTCGAACCGGAGTTGTCCCCAGCCGTCCCATGGAGCTCGTGTGATCCTCTACAGTGAGATCGCGTAGCTGTGGACCCGATCCTGGAGGCTGTGCATGGCGGTGGTGGTCGTGCCCGTCGGGCTCGACATGGGCCCGGTCTTCGAGGAAGCGGGTCGGCCCGATCGGCTGCCGATGCGGTACGAGGTCCATCTCGGCGGCGAGCCGCAGGAACTCACAGCGCAGCAGTACACCGCCTGGCTTGCTGCGTTCGGCAGCCCTGAACGGCATGCCGATCCCGGCGTCGACCGCGCGAGCCTGGAGGGTGACCTCCGCAATGGACCGGCCGGACCGGCCGGACCCGTTGCCGATCCGGCGCCGGTCGTACAGGACCTCCTGGACAGGAGCATGCTGCTCGAGTACGACCCGGACGCCATGGACGAGAAGGTCTTCGGTGCCTTCCGTCTGTACCCGCGAGCCCATGGCCTGGGCAGCACGCCCGAACGTCCGGAGCACTACGGGATCGGCTACCCCGGCGACACCTTCGCCGAGGTCGGTCCCACGGTTTATCAGCTCCTGTCACTGTCGCTGACGTTTCCCGCGCTCTGGTACGCGTTCGAGGACATGGCCGAGGCCGAGCGCGGCGACCCGCCGCCCGGCGGGCCGCGAAGCGCCGCGGAGATCGGTCGAGTGCTCGGTGTCGTACTGCCATCGCTGGTGTGCAGCGGTGCCGCGTTCCTGGACGCTCTGAACTACGAGCCACCCGAACTCGATCCGGTCACGCCTGACGGGCGAACCACGCCCGACCGCAGCGAGTCGAGCGTCATCGTGCCGGTCGGGCTGAACATGGGCGAGGACTGCACGGCCCGGGACCCGGACGACGATCCGGATGCGGCTCGCTGGCTCGTCCACCACGGGACGAACTGGGCCGAGCTGGACCCCGAGGAGTCCGCGGCGTACTTGGCCGCCTTCAACGAACGCGAGCGACAGGAGCGAGGGGAGCTGAACCGCCACAGCCTCGCCCGCCTGCTTCGCGCGTCCGACCGTAGCGCCGAGCCGGAGCCGGCGATCGACCGCTTGCTCGACCGTGGACTGCTGGTCGAGTACGACCCGGAGACCGGGCCGTTCGAGCAGCTGTTTCGCGGGCTCCAGCTGTTCCCGCTCGGCCACGGCCTCGGCAACACCGCGGAGCACCCGGGGCGGTACCGAATCGGGATCGCCGGCGCACCGGAGCTCTGGGTCGGGCCGGAGGTCTACGCGATCTGGTCGTACTCCCTCACCGGACGGTCGCTGTGGGATGCGTGTGCCGACCTCGCCGAGGGCGCGGACGAGGATCTCCAGGAAGGCGAGGAGCCGTTGGGCTATCGTCCCGATGACCTTGCCGCCGCCGTCGCGGAGGTACTGCCAGGCATGATTGCGCACGGCTGCGCGTTCCTCGACCCGCTGAACTACGTGCAATGAGTCCCTGGGCACGCCGTCCCCGCCACCCCAAGGAGCCGCTGCGCTTCGGGTTCACCGTGCGCGGTCGCTCGTACGAGTTCACCTTCGACAGAGAACCCGGCGCGCGACGAGCCGAGCAGGAGTCCACCCGGCCACGGCGAGCTCTGCGGCACAAACCACAACACGCCCGGCAGACCAGGTCGCGTGCCGCCGCCGCGGCTCTCGGCCGCTTCACCGGCAGCGTCTACAGCAGCGCACGAGGCGGCCTCCAGCGCGGCTGGAACGGTGCCCGGAACCGCGGTTTTCCGGGCAAGGGCCTCATTCCCCGGTCTCGCGCTGAGGCTTTCGAGAACGCCCGGATCACCGGAGCCATGTGGCTTTCCGTAGGCACCGCCTGGGGAGTCTCAGCCACCATGGGCGCCTCTCAAGCATTCGGTTTCCAGCTGGGCGTCTCCCCGCTCCAGTCCTACATCAGTGGAGTACTCGATCGACAGCGCGACGGGAAGAAACTCTTCGGTCGATGGCCCCGGCAGGAGAAGGTCAAGCACGGTCGCATAGGCGCCGTCGGCGCGCTCGGCCTGGGTACGAGCCTGGCCACGTCGCTGGCAACGGGTGGATCGGCCACCGCGGCTTTCGGAGCGGCGGTGGCGGCCTCGCCACTCCAGGGCGTGGTGAGCGCGCAGGCACTGCGGATGTCCGAAGGACGTCGCAGCATCAACCCGCTGGGGCCCCGCGGTCGTTGGATGCAACGTGACAGCGACGAGATCAAACGGTGGGTGGGCATCAGCTCGCTCGGAACGGGTGGCGCGGCCATCGCGTCCGCCGTCGGTGGGGCGAGTGCGGGCTTCGGTACCGCGTTCGGGGTAGGACTCCTCCAGGGGCGCTACAGCGCGCGCGTCAACACCGCCCGGTCCCGGCGCGAGGCCATCGCTCCCGACCGGCCGGAGGACTGGCTCGGGCGGCGACCGGGTGACATCCCGCAGGCGGGCATCCGGGAGAAGGTCGCGGGCAAGGTCGGATGGACCCGCGGCAAGCGGCAACAGTCCGGACGCCAGCCCGCCGGGAGCAGCCCGAAGAGCAGGCCCTGGCCCAGACGGTCCAGTCGCGAACCGATGACCGCGCGTCAGGCAAGGATGCACGCCGACGCGCAGACGCTCATCACGCACGCCGATGCGGAACGCGCCCGCAGCGCTTGGCGCAAGACGTACGCGCTCGAGGACCGCGCGGCCAGATTCCACGAGGGCGTAGCGGCCAAACGAGTCGCTGCCGGCGAGGCGGGACGGCGAGCCGATCGACTCGACAAGGTCGCGATTGGCAAGGACAGCCAGGCGAAGCGGCTACGCGACCTCGCCGCGGAGCTCGATGGTGCCTCGCGGGCGACGGGGAAGCGAGGGCTCAGCAGGCGCGAGGCACAGGACTTGGTTCCGCAGGGCGGCTTGTCGGCGCAGGTGGGGGAGACAGCGGACGGCGTTCGGGGCCTCGCCCGGCAGGCTGAACACGAGGCACAGCAACTCCGCGCGAGGGCGCAGCACAATCGCTCCGAGCGAACTCAGCTGCGTGGCGAGGCCAAGAACGGCGCGAAGCAGGCAGTGACCCTGTACGACGACGCAAGGAAGGTGGACGCGAAGAAGCTCGGCGAGACGGCCGAGAGGTCGGCGAAGAGAGGCCAACAGGCGGCGAAGAGAGCCGCGGACATCTCCTCCCAGCGCAAGAAGCCCCCTCCGCGTAGCCGCTGACACGGGGGACGCAGCGCGAGGGGCCTTGCCTGTCCCGCGAGTCGGGCGGACCGGCAGACTGTGACCCATGCACCTGCTGGCCGCACCGGACAAGTTCCGCGGCACCGCGACCGCACCCGAGGTCGCCGCCGCCATGGCCGATGTCGCGCAGGAGCGTGGCTGGACCTGCACGCAGCTACCGCTCGCTGACGGCGGTGAGGGAACCCTAGACGCGTTCGGCGGTCCGAACCGCGACACGCCGGTAACCGGGCCACTCGGCAGGCAGGTCACCGCGGGCTGGCGCCTCGACGGCGACCTCGCCGTCGTCGAGATGGCACGGGCGTCCGGGCTCGAGCTCGCCGGCGGGGCCGCCGGCAACGATCCGCTCGCCGCGACCACCCGCGGTACGGGCGAGCTCATCGCCGCCGTGCTCGACGCCGGAGCGCGGCGGGTCGTCGTCGGCATCGGCGGCTCGGCCACCACCGACGGCGGCCTGGGCGCGGTCGAGGCGCTGGCCCCGTACGCTCCGCTCGACGGCAGCCACGGCGCACAGGTACTCGTCGCCTGTGATGTCACGACGCGTTTCGCCGACGCCGCCGCGGTGTTCGGCCCACAGAAGGGCGCGACGCCGGATCAGGTGGCCGCGCTGACCGAGCAGTTGAAGGACCTCGCGGAGGTGTACACACGCGAGCACGGTGTGGACGTGCGGGAACTCCCTGGATCCGGCGGCGCCGGCGGTCTCGGTGGCGGGCTGGCCGCGCTCGGCGCCGTCCTGACACCGGGTTTCGACCTCATCGCCGACGAGCTGCGCCTGGCGGCCGCCTGCCGCCGCGCGGACCTCGTCCTCACCGGCGAGGGGAAGCTCGACGCGCAGTCGCTGGCGGGCAAGGTCGTCGGCGGCGTCGCCGCGCTCGCAGGCGCCGAACGCACCGCCGCGGTCGTCGGCGACCGTGCCGATGGAGTCGCGGTGTCGTTTCCCGTCGTCTCGCTGACTGACACGTACGGCCGGGACAAGGCGTTCGGCGACACGCTCGGCTGCGTACGCGACGCCACCGCACGGCTCATCGAACCGATGGCAGCCCCGGGCCAGTCCCGGTGAGTGCTACTCCGCGAGCAACCCCCGCTGCACGAGCCGTGGCCGGATCGAGGTCGCGCCGGGCCACACCTCCGCCTGCAGTCCCGCCTCGCGCGCACCCGCGACATTGGTCGGCTTGTCGTCGAGGAACAGCACCTCCGCCGCGGGCACACCGAGCCGGCTGATCAGCTCCGCCCAGATGGCGGCGTCCGGTTTGGCGTACCCCAGGTCGCCGGAGACGATGAGGTGGTCGAACAGCGCGATCCAGTCCTGCCGTTCGAGATACCTGGCGAACGTCGCGGGCGCGTTTGACAGCAACGCCATCGGTACGCCTGCGGCGTGCAGCTCACGTACGAGGGTCAGCGACTCCGCCACGGTGCGCGCCCATCCCTGGGTGTCCAGATCGGTGAGCTTCGCGGCGGTCTGCGTGTCGACCGAGCCGGCGGAGTAGGCCGCGACGCGCCGCCAGTACTCGGCACCGTCGAGTCCGCGGTCGTAGGTTTCCCGCTCCGCCCAGTACGCGGCGGAGAACGCCGCCCCCTCCGCGCCGGCCAGCGCGGCGAGGTTCGGCACCTCCACCGTCGGTTCGCTCAGCACCTCTCCGTAGTCGAAGACCACCCACCGGACCGCGTCCGTCACAAGCACCTCCACCGCCGATCACCGGGTCACCCCTTTCGGCGCGGGGCCTCCCCGTGACGAACCTACCGTCACAGGGACGGCCCCTCAGACCGAGCGCTGGTAGCTGCGGAACGCCAGGGTGGCGAGGCTGGCCATGACCACGGCGACCGCCAGCAGCAGCCCACCGTGGAACAACACGCCACTCCAGTCGGTGTGCGCGCCGAGCGCCGCGCGGCTCGCCGACACCGCCCAGTTGACCGGGTTGTACGCCATCACGTGCCGCATCCAAGCCGGTGCCGCCTGCTCCGCCATGATCGCCGACGACAGGAACATCAGCGGCAGGTTGAGGAACTGCGCCACGCCGATGAGCGTCTCCTCGCGCCGTACGAGCAGCGCGAGCGCGTTGGAGAGCGACCCGATCGACACCGCGAGCAGGATCGCGGCGGCGACCGTGACCACGACACCGAGTGCGCCTCCGTGGAAGCGTGCGCCCAACGCGAACGCCACCAGCAACACGATCAGCGTCTGCACGACCGTCGTCACGGCGGTGTTCGCCAGCTTGCCCGCCATCATCGACCCGCGGCTGGTCGGCGACACGAGCAGCCTGTCCATGACGCCGCGGTCCATGTCCTGGATGAAGCCCATGCCGCTCCACCCGCTGGCGAACAGCGCGGTCATGATGACCACACCGGGGGTGAGGAACTCCACGTACGAGCCGCCGCCGGAGAAGCCGGGCAGGTGCACGACGCTCTTGAACAGCTGGCCGAACAACAGCAGCCAGATCATCGGCTGTACCAGGGTCACGGCGATGTAGAACGGCTGGCGGAGGGCGGCGCGCAGCTCGCGCAGGGTCAGGTTGCCGACTTGCGTGACGATCGCGCTCATGCTGCGTCCTCCTTCTCCGCGTACTCGAACGACCGGCCTGCGGGCCGCAGGTACACGTCGTCGAGCGAGGGGCGCGAGATCGTCACCGAGGTGACGGACACCCCCGCGGACTCCAGCGTGGCGAGCACCTGCGGTACGGCGCTCGCGCCGCTCTCGACCCGGGCGCGCAGGGTGCTCTGCTCGACCGCGATCTCGTATACGCCGGGTACAGATCCGAGCGCCGCCCTCGCGTGTGCGGGTTCGGCGGTATCCGCGAGCCCGACGACGACAGCGTCGCCGCGCAGCTCCGCCTTGAGCTGGTCCGGCGTTCCCTCCGCGACGACCGCGCCGCGGTCGACGATCGCGATCCGGTCGGCCAGGTTGTCCGCCTCCTCGAGGTAGTGGGTGGTGGTGAGCAGGATGGTGAGGCCGTCCGCGGCGAGGCCGCTCATCTCCTGCCACATCTCCGCGCGTGCCTCGGGGTCCAGCCCGGTCGTCGGCTCGTCCAGGAACAGCACCTGCGGGCGGTGTACGAGCCCGAGCGCCACGTCGAGCTTGCGCTGCATGCCGCCGGAGTACGTACGCGCGAGCCGCCCTGCAACGGCACCGAGGCCGACCCGTTCCAGCAGCTCGTCCGCGCGGGCGCGACAGTCACTCCGCCCAACTCCGTGCAGCCGCCCCTGCAGGACGAGGTTCTCGTACCCGGTCGCCTCCGGGTCGAACTGCGGTTTCTGCGCCACTGTGCCGATGGCGCGGCGGACCTGGTCGGGCTGCCCGAGCACGTCTATGCCAGCGACGTGCGCGGTGCCCGAGTCGGGTCGCGACAACGTGGTGAGGATCTTGACTGCCGTGGACTTGCCGGCACCGTTTGGCCCGAGCAGGCCGAAGACGGACCCGCCCGCGACCTGGAACGACAGGCCCTGCAGCGCGGTGACCTTGCCGCCGGCGTAAGACTTGACGAGGCTGTCCGCCTCGATGGCGGCGCTCGTCAAGGTGACGGGCGGGACGTGGGGCGCGCGTGGCCCCGTACGAATGGACATGCGGTATGACCTTTCCTGCTGGTGAGATTTCGGGCAGGTCCGGTCACGTCGTTAAACTCGGGAAGTGCGCCTTGGAGTCCGAGTGCACGGTGGTGGACCGGCCTTCGAGGGTTCCGGCCCCGGCCGGGTGTCGCCACATCCGGCCGGGGCCAGCATGTATCAGTCGGGGCCCATGCGGCGCTCCCGTCGTGCCTCGGTCACGTCCAGCTGTTCGAGCCGCTCACGGGTCTCAGCACTGGGACCGTCGCTCGCGTACATGTCCCGCCAGAGCTCGACGCCGCCGTACGAGCCGTCCTTGATCGCCTCGACCAGCGCACGGGTCCAGTCGAGCTCCGCCCGCCACATCGCGTTGACGTAGTCCCACTCGACCAGGAAGATGCGCGGCGCCGTCTGCTCGAGGTCGGCGACCCCGAACTCGCTCTGCTTCAGCTGCATGTCGAGCACGTTGCACCGCTGCTCGAGCAGCTCGATGACCTCGTCCGGCGGCAACCCGCCCATCAGGCTGAGCGCGGCCTCGTACTGCGTGTACTCCTTGGCCGGCTGACTGAGCAACTCGGCCATCCAGTCCTCGTACTCGGTGCGGCCCGCCTCGGTGATGGCGTAAACGGTGCGCTCGGGCCGCCTGCCCTCGCGCAGCGTCTCCTGCGGCTCGATCAGGCCCCTGTTCTGCAGCTTGTCGACCACCGAGTACAGCGAGCCGTAGTTGAGCTTGATGCTGGCTTCCTTGTGGCGCGCCCGCATGGTGCGCGACATCTCGTACGGATGCATCGGCTTCTCGAGCAGGTGCGCGAGCACCGCGAGCGCGAGCGGATTGGAGACCCGCCTCCTGCCCGCCATGACGACCACCCTCTCGCGCTGTACCGCTACAGTACAACACGATATGACGTGAGCGTCAAAATACTCTAATTGGAGTATTCACGTCGGTTGCGAACACGTGACAGCCGTCGGTACGCGATGGCGCCAAGGGCCACGGCGAGCGGGAACAGCAGGTACCACTGGGCGGCCACCATCAGCACCACGACAAGGCCGGTTGCCACGATCGCCGCGCGGCGACCCCAGCTCCCGGTCGGCAGCAGCCGGATCGCGGCGCACGTACCTGCGGCATACACGGTCGCCAGGCACGCCGAACTCATCATGACGAGCGGTTCGAGGCCCACCCCCGTCACCGCGACGGCGGCGAAGCACAGCGTCGAGCAGGCGAGCAGCAGGACCAGACTCCGTCTCGGCACCTCTCCGACGGCGCTACCGGCCGCAAGCGCTCGGGGCAACGCACCGTCCCTGCCGAGCGCCGCGCCCAGCTTGGCGCCGCTCGCCAGGTACGCGTTGGTGGTGCCGAACGTGAGCACAGCCGCGATGATCGCCGCCGCCTCCGGCGCCGGCCCGCCGACAGTGGCCGCGAGAAGTGCCGACAGGGACGCGTTGGACTCACCGGCGGCCGCACCGAGGACGCCGAGCACGACCGCCGCGACCGCCAGGTACAGCACGCCGGTGACCACGACGGCGATCGTGGTGGCGCGCCGGATGTCGCGGCCGGGCTCGCGGAACTCGCCCGCGAGGTGGGTCACCGCCTCCCAGCCGGCGAACGCCCAGACCAGCAACACGGCGGCGGAGGCGACAGCCGGCCAGCCGTGCGGAGCGAAGGGCGTCAGGTTGTCCGCGCTCGCGTACGGCACCGCGATCACGACCGCGGCGGTGAGGACGAGTACGAGCGTGCCCGCGACAACGAGCTGCGCACGACCCGAGACGCGTACGCCACCGGCGTTCGTGACCGCGACGAGCAGTACGAGCGCGGCACCAGCGACCAACGCGGTCGTCCTACCGCCACCGAACGCGTCCGCCACGTAGTAGCCGGCGATGAGCGCGGCAGCCGGCATACCCACCGGCAGCAGCAGGTAGAACCACCAGCCGGTGACCGCGGCGGCATCGGCGCCGAAGGCACGGCGCACGTACGTGGCGACACCGCCGGCATCGGGATAGCGCGACGCCAGGGCCGCGAACGTCGCGGCAAGGGGAACCGACGAGATCACCAGGCCAGCCCACGCGACGAGGGACGCGGGACCCGCCGCCCGAGCGGTGAGACCGGGCAGCGCCACGACACCCGTACCGAGGACCGCACCGAGGTACAGCGCGGCACCCTGCACCGCCGTCAGTCGCCCCCGGCCTGTCTGGTCCGGCGCGGTCGCCGTTCGCATCGCTCCCACCCCACCGAGCATGCCCCGCGGGGCACGCATCGGCCAGTGGCAGGAATGACAATGACCGCTAGATTAGTGACATGGCAGCTTCCGCGGACTCGCATACGATAGCCCTGGTGGTCTCGCCGGGCGCGACCATCTTCGAGGCGGCCGTTCCCTGCGAGGTGTTCGGCCTCGACAGATCGGACCTGGCCGACCCGTGGTACCGGCTGGTGCTTTGCTCCGCCGACGGCGGATGGGTGCCGCTCAGCAACGGCATGCGGGTCGAAACGCGAGGCACGCGCGCCCTGGCGCACGCCGACACGGTCCTGGTTTCCACTCTCACCCGCGCCGACCAGCCGCATCCACCTCCGCATCTCGTCCGCGCCCTGCGCCGCGCCCACGCGCGAGGCGCGCGGATCGCGTCCATCTGCACCGGCGCGTACGTGCTCGCCGCTGCCGGCCTGCTGGACGGGCGGCGGGCGACGACGCACTGGATGCACGCCGACGACCTCGCCGCCCGGTACCCGCACATCACCGTGGACCCCGAAGTGCTCTACACCGATGACGGAGACGTGCTCACCTCGGCGGGCACGGCGGCGGGCATCGACCTGTGCCTGCACCTGGTGCGTACCGACCACGGGTCGGCGGTCGCCAATGCCGTGGCCCGGCGGATGGTGGTACCGCCGCAACGCGACGGCGGCCAGGCACAGTACGTCGACCTGCCCGCGCCGCAGGCGGACGGTGCCGGGCTGGGGCCGGTGCTTGACTGGGCGCTTGCGCACCTCGACGACCATCTGACCGTGGCGGACCTTGCTGGCCGGGCGCACCTGACGCCACGTACGTTCACCCGCCGGTTCCGTGCAGCCACGGGCGCGACGCCGCTGCGGTGGCTGCTCAGCCAGCGGGTGCGGCGTGCCCAGGAACTCCTCGAGTGCACCGACGAGCCGGTCGAGCAGATCGCGCTGGGAACGGGGTTCGGCACGGCTGCAGGGTTGCGGCAGCACTTCACCCGGCGTACGGGCGTGTCACCGCAGGCGTACCGGCACACCTTCCGTGCGTCTGCCGGGCGACACTGACGGCGGTCGCGGGCCTCGAGGCTGGGCCAGGAAGGACGTCAGCGCTCGTCGTCGGGTGTACGGTCCGCGCCGAGGTCCACCTCGCCGACGCCGTCAGCCACCAGCCGTAGCCGGACGCCCGTCGCCCGGCTCAACTGCGCGAACGTCTCCAACGTCGGGACCGGGTAGAACTCCTCCATGTCCTCGATGGTTTCCTCGCTGATCCCCGTTCGCTCTGCCAGCTCAGCGTGGCTCAGACCCGCGTGCGTCCGCACGTTGTAGAAGAGTTCGACGAGGTCGCCCTCCAGGCCCGCCTCAGCGTAGGCGCGTCGGTACTCCTCCGGATCGTCGACCGGATACTTCGCCTTGAGCTCCTCGAACGAGATCATCGTTGTCTCCCCTGTCTTTTCTTGCCGCCACTTCGTTCTCTCTTGCCCCGTTCCCTCTGTCCGCTGCGGCCAGTTTCACCGCGGGCACGTGTGGTCCCGGTGTTTCGCGTTGCCTCGCTGCCCCGCCCTGCGGAACTGCGCTCGTCACGCCCCCGCTCGGCCAACCGGGTGCGGTCCTGCTTCATCCTAAGCTTGGCCTTCTCCACTTCATGACGCTCGTTCTGGCGCTGCTTGCGGAATGTCGTCAACGTGCGGAACTCGTTGCCGTTCTGGTAGTAAGTCACGCGCCGGTTGACGTTCTCGGCCTTGAACCGCAGCTCGTGTACCCCGTCACCGAGGGGCTTCGAGTGGGGCTCGCGTAGGTTCGGGCCCTTCTCCTGGAGGCGTGCGATCGCCCGTTCCGCAAGCGTCTTGTCGCGGGCACCTAGCCGGTCGTACCACTTCTCGACATCGCTCGATAGGCTTACTCGCCATTGCTCGTCAGCCATCCCCCACCTCACCGCGCGCGTGTCAACTGATCACGATACCGGCACGAGGAAGGGCCGAGAGTTTACCGCCGACCCCTCGACCCTCGTACCGCTAGCCACGTCAGCCGCGGCGGAATCATCACTTCAACAACGCGGAGGCGAGGAAGTCCGCCACGAGATCGATCATCCGGTGGAAGGTCGGGTGCGCGTCGAACATCCACTCGGTATGCCCGGCGCCGTCGAGAAGCTCCAGCGTCTTGGGCTCGCCGGCGTGCCGGTACAGCTCGTGGGCTTCCTCGGGACGGTGGAGCAGGTTCTGGGCGCCGTGCAGTATCAAGATCGGGCGAGGAGCGATCCGGTCGGCGATGGTCTCGGGCCTGAACTGCGTCAAGCGCTCCGCCGACTCCAGCGTCACCCGCGACCCGAACCCGTGCGCCTGGTACAGCTGACTCCCCACGTAACTGTCGACGGGAGTATCGGTACCCAGCTGGACGATGTCCCACGGCGATGTGGTCTCAGAACGCCCATGCATCACCCGCGTCTTGCGGTCCTCCTCCATCCGCTCGACCAGCCGCTGCCAGCTCTTGTCGTCGTGCATCGAACGAAGCGAGCGATAACCGTCACCGATGCCGTTCGCGACCACCACTGCCTGCACTCTCGGGTCGTCGGCCGCCGCCGCGACGACGACGCCGCCGCCGAGTGCCCATCCGAGCAGGGCGACACGTTCCGAATCGACCTCGGGGGCGACGCAGACGCGGGTGACCGCCGACCTCACGTCTTCTGCCCAGTCCTGCGGGACCAGGCGGCCACGCTCGCCCTCGCTCAGTCCGAAGCCGCGGTAGTCGAACGCGGTGACCGCGTAGCCCAGTGGCGTCAGCGCCCGGGCGAAGCGCTCGGGGTGGATGATCTTCAGTCCCTCGAAGCCGGAGCATGCGATCACCGTCGGGTACGGAGCGCCGGCGCCACCGTCGTCCGGTAGATGCAGGTCGGCGTCCAGCATGTAACCGTTGCTGAAGAACGGGATGCCCTGCGTGGTCACGGCATGACCATCGCATGATCGTCACCTGCACGGTTGCGCACGTCAGGCGCAGCGTTAACGTGCGGCTCGGACATGAGTCAAGGGTGCCCGCAAAGGGTTCGGGCGAAACACCAGGCACTCGCCGACACGCCCCCACGCATGCTGTGGAGCGTTTCAGGACACCCCTGCCGGAAATGAATCCAGAAACCAGATGGGCGACGCGACGGGCGGGAGAGTGACGGAGTGCGCATCGTGATGGCGCAGTCGGCGCCCGTTCTCGGCGACATCGATGCCAACGTCGACCAAGCACTGAAGATCATCGACGATGCTGGTGACGGCATCGACCTCGTGGTATTCCCTGAGTTGTTCCTTACCGGCGCCGACATCGGCAACGTCCAGACCGACCTCGGCATGGGGTTGGACGACCCACGCCTGGGCCGGCTGTTGACCGCGACAGAAAACGGACCGGCGGTCTGCGTCGGATTCATCCAAGCGGGTCGGCGGATGAACTTCTTCAACAGCGCGGCCTATCTCGAAGGCGGCAGCATCCGACACGCACACCGCAAAACGTATCGGGTGACCTACCACGTGTTCGAGGAAGGGAAGTACTTCTCGGCAGGCGATTCGATGCAGGCGTTCGACACCGATTCGGGCCGCATGGGCATGCTCGTCTGCAACGACGCCTGGCAGCCGCCGCTGGTGTTCGTTGCCGTCCAGGACGGTGCCGAAGTCCTGCTTGTCCCTTCCAACAGCGGCGACCGAACGGTCGACGGTGGCGACGAGACGCGAGCGTACTGGCGCCAGCTCACCCGCTTCTACGCGTCGATGTTCCAGTGTTATGTGGTGTTCGTGAACCGCGTCGGCGAGGAAGCCGGGATGAACTACTGGGGCGGATCGCATGTCGTGGACCCATGGGGTGCAGTCGTCCAGGAGGCACCGCTCAATGAGGCCTCAATCGTACCGGTCGATCTCGACCTCTCGCAGGTGCGGAAACGCCGGCGCCAGGTGCCGTTCCTCAAAGAGTCCCGTCTGGGCCTGCTCGCCAAGGAGCTGAACCGGCTCGTCAACGAGCTCGGCGACGAATGACCTGAACGCTGCAGATTCCGGCCGTTCAGACCGATCAACCCCGTACGCCCGATGCCGAAGGTCACGTCGAGACGGTCGAGGACGACGGCGCCGTCGGGCCAGTGAAAAGACAAGCCCGCACAAGTCACAGTGGGCGATAGGCAACTGGACACGCTCACTTTCATCCGACACCGGCACGAGGAAGGGCCGAGGGGCTGCTGCAGACCCCTCGGCCCTCGTACTGCTACCTGCGTCAGCGGCGGCCCTGCGGCTGCTGCCACGGGCCGGAGCCGAACCGGCCGCGCTTGCCGACGAAGAACAGCGCCGCGGCGATCGCCACCAACGGGAGCACGAAGAACGGGAAGAACCCGTGTGCGATCGCGCACATGCTCCCGATCACGGCGAGCACCAGGAACGGCACCGGTAGCCACCGCGGCGCCCCGGGCCCGCACGGCCCGCCGGCCTGGGCGTTGCGCGACGTACCGCGCTGCCCCGCAGTGGCGGCCGCCCACGGCGGCGCCCCCCACTGGCCGCCCCACGGCGGGGTCCACGACGGCTGGTCGCCGCCTTGCTCGCCCTGCTCACCGGGCAGGTCACCGAAGAGCGCCTCCAGGTCGGCCTGGGTACGAGCGGCGTACGCCTGGTCCGTGCGCTCGCTGTGCTCCTCCTCGGTCAGACGGCCGGCCGCGAAGTGCTCACCGATGCGGCGGACGGCTTCTTCCCGCTCCGCGTCTCCGATGCGCACACCACGCCGGCCCGGCTGTGGACTCTCGGTCATGACGATCTCCTAAAGGTTCGAATGTTCCTACGCGATATCTCAATCGTCATCGGGCAGGGGCTCGTCGTCGTCGGACCGGCGAGGGCAGTTTCACTACCGCACGGGGCGCATGCGTCACCAGGCGACTACAGCTACGGGCGTATCTCCGCCCGGGCTGAACCGAAGCGCATGGTCGAGCGTCGTACTCGCGTATCCGAAGACGGAGGCGGTGACCAGCCATGCCGAATCGGGAGCAGGAACACACGATCCTCACCCACGTCGCGAACGGCCAGGTGCGACACGTGCAGGTCGGGGGCGACGGCCGCCGGGCCTGGTACGCGTGCGGCCGCGACGCCCACTACCTCATTCCCGCCTGGTTCCAACCGGCCGAGGATCTGTACGAGCGGGGACTGTTCGCGCTGGGCCCCGGCGTTGTCACCGACGCGGGGCTGATCGTGCGGCGCGTGGCGCTCACCCCGGCGGGCCTGCGGGCGTTGAACGGCCGCGGCAACGCCGCCTGAAACGTTTGCTAGGACCAGCCGGGGCGCACGAGCCCCGACTCGTACGCGAGCACCACGAGCTGCGCCCGGTCGCGTACTCCGAGCTTCACCATCGTCCGGCTCACGTGCGTCTTCGCCGTCGCGGGGCTGACCACGAGCCGCTCGGCGATCTCCTCGTTCGACAGGCCCTCGGCGACCAGGGCCATGACCTCCCGCTCCCGCTCGGTCAGCACCTCCAGCGCGGCGGTCGCCGCCGGCGCCTTGGCGCGCGCGGCGAACTCGCCGATGAGCCGCCGGGTGATGCTCGGCGACAGCAGCGCGTCGCCGTCGGCGACCGCATGCACGGCGTAGACGAGCTCGGTGGGTTCGGTGTGCTTGACCAGGAAGCCGCTCGCGCCCACCCGCAGCGCCTCGAAGACGTACTCGTCCAGGTCGAAGGTGGTGAGGATGATCACCCGCGTCTTCGACAACCGGTCATCGG
>JBOHBN010000073.1:0-11012 GCA_050698355.1 Streptosporangiales bacterium
GCGTCGCGGTGGCTGCACGGCGACCACTTGAAGATGCTGCACCGCTCCGCGGCGCTCGTCGCCCGACTGTGCGACAAGTACGACATCCCGGTGCGGCACATCGGTCCGGCGGAGCTGCGCGCAGGTAAGAGGGGAATCTGCGGGCACATCGACGTCACCAGGGCATGGCATCAGACGACGCACACCGACCCGGCCGGGTTCCCCTGGAATCGTTTCTTGAAGATGGTCCGCGCTGGTGGCGCGGTGGGAGAGGACGACATGGATCGAGTGTCCCTAGCGATCGGTAAACCGGTCGCGCTACACGACACCGTCACGACGGTCGGGTTCGACGAGAAGTTCGGGAAAGTACCCGGCTGGAAACCCGGACACCCGTCGCTGTTGCGTGGCCCGTGCGATTACCAGGTCGGCTACATCGGCACCGTCGAGCAGCTCCCCGCTGGCGCCGAAGTCGACGTCGAGATCGTCGAACCCGTCAAAGACGGCAAAGGCTGGAAGATCGGTAACCCGGTCGGTGCGGTGCCGCCGCTCGTCGCCGGGAAGGACGGCACCGTCAACTTCAACATCACGTCGCTGCCTGGGGGGCACATGCCGAAAGACGGCCGGGTGTGGCTCCGGCTGCATTGCCATGGCGTGAAGGGCGCGATGTTGACCCGCTGTGTCGCGCAGGGCTGGTATCAGTGAACGTGCCAACGTGGATCTGGGTCCTCGTCGGCGTTCTGCTCGTGTTGGTGATCGTGTCGTTCGTTCTCGGGTTCGTGTGAGAAGGAGATAGCAAACCATGGCGGTTACGCCTGCGTGGTACGGCCACGGACTGGAACACATCATCGAGGGTGACGTCGACTTCGACGACGGCAACGTGAAAGTCGCTCTCGTCGACTCGACCTATACCCCCGACGACAACGGCAACGAATACTTCTCCGAGATATCGGGGGAGATCACCGGTGACGGGTATACCGCCGGCGGGCAAGCCCTCGGCAACCCGACAATGTCGTACAGCGGTGGCGTGACGACGCTCGACGGTGACGACACGACCTGGTCGGATTCGACGATCACCGCGAGGACCGCTGTCGTCTACTACGACTCGGGTACCGCGTCGACGTCGCCGCTGCTGATCTACCAGCAGTCCGACGCTGACGTGTCCTCGACGAGCGGGGAGTTCACTGTCGCGTGGAACGCCAGCGGCATCGGGTCAGTGAACCCGTAACCCGATGGGCACACCGGTCATCCGCGGCGTCGCCGCTGACGCGTGGTCGGCGCACACGTCGGGCCGGTCGGTGACGCTGCCTGCCTCGACGCAGGCCGGTGACGTGGTACTCGCGTTCCCGTCCTGTGACTACGGCGGCAGTGGTGACGCGTCTCTCGCGGGTAGCGGCTGGCAGCTCATCGTCGCGTCGTCTGGCGGCGCGAACGCGTTCGAATCGGCATACCGGCTCGATGTGACGTCGGGCGGGTCGCAGGACGTGACCCTGTCGTCTGACTCCAGCTCGGAAACCGCGCTGAGCTGCCTGGTGTTGGACGGCTCCACGGTCGACTCGGTCGACGCGTCAGCAGCGACTGAGGGTAGCGACAACGGCAAGACGCAGACCGCTCTTTCGGTCACGGCGACCGGCAGCGACGACCTGCTGATCTGCGGGTACGTCTATGGCGACGGGCGCAGCGGCTCGGGTTACACGCCGCCGTCTGGCATGACGCAGGACACGCAGCCCACCGACGGCCAGTACGTCACGCAGCTCGTCTGCCACGAGGCGCTGACCGCGTCGGGTGCGACCGGCACGCGGACGGCGACAGCGGGGGGCTCGTCGCAGTACAGCGCGGGCTGGTGCGCCATCAGCGTCGCGGTGAAGGGTGCAGGTACGGGCAGCACCAACGCGACACTCTCGGCCGGGACGGCGGCAGCGACCGCGTCGGCGTCGGCTGCCATGCTCGCAGGCACCGTGCATGTCGACGGGATGCTCGCCGCGCAGGTTGCGGCGGGTGCTGCTACGGCACTGTCAGCATCACTGACCGGCGCGACCCACATTGACGCGATGTTCGCTGCCGGGCTCGCGTCAGCGACCAGCTCGGCGTACCCGGCAGCCCTCGCCGGGACCGTCCACCTCAACGCGACCCTCGCCGCCGGACTCGCGACCGCATCCGCGACCGCGCACCTCGCGGCACTCACCGGCGGCAGCCACCTGCCTGGCACCCTCACCGCAGCCACCGCAACCACCACAGCCGCCGCGCACGAAGCGACACTCACCGGCGAGACACGCATCTCGGGCAGCCTCGACGCCGCCACCGCGACAGCGTCCGGGACCGCGTACCCCGCCGTGTTCGACACCCCGAACGCGGTCGCCTACCCCGCAATGTTCACCGCCACCGCCAATGCCGAGATGGCCACCGCGACCGGTACAGCCACCGCACACCCCGCCGCCCTCACCGGCACGTCGGCTGGCGGCCCGAGCTATGAATACAGCGACGACTTCGAGTCCGGCACCATCTCCGGCTGGGACAACACGACCAGCGTTGTCACTGCGACAGCCGACGCCGCGCACGGCGGCAGCTACGGGATGCGGCAAGCCCCCGACGGCTCCACCGCCGGCATCGCGAGCCTGTCCAACGCCATGGTCCCCGACGGCCTGCGTCGCGCCCACCTCGAGTTCTGGTGGCGGCAAGTCGACCACACGTCCGGGAACAGTCCGGTCGTGACGGTGCAGAACCGCACTGGCGCCGACCACGCTGACCTGTATGTGAACTATGGTGCCGACGGGCACCTATGGTGGGACCTAGTCGGCACCGACAACGCCGAGACGCCAGGTCTGGTCGCTGACGGCGCGTGGCGGTTCATCGAAGCCGACGTCGACTTCGGCAGCGACCCCTGGACGCTGCGTGTCAGCCTCGACGGCGTCCAGCAGTCGATGGTGACATCGCCGGGTAAGCCGGCCAGCGACGTGCGGGCGATCCACTTCGGCGGATTCGGTTCCGAGGTCAATACCCGCGACTATGACGATATCGACGTCGAGCTGTACGATTCGCCGCTGCCGCCCCTGGTACGCGACATCACCCTCACCGCGTCCCTCGAACCCGCATGGACCATCAACCCCGCTACCGTCAACGCCACGACCGCCGCGGCACCGGCCCGCAACCCGATCACGGCCGGGTCACCCGCACGGTCCAGCTGGACCGCCGGACCGGTGTACATCCAACATTGAGGAGAGCCGAATGGCGACGGTCACCACCATCCCCGCGATCTCCATCGAATACCTCCACGTCCCCGTCAACGCGTCGGTCACCCTCGACGAGCAGACCGTCGAAATCACCGCACTCACGGGGCAGGGCACCGTCCCCGACGCGTCGACGACCTGGACGACAGCGGAATGGACCGGCGACGCGGGCGAGTCCCGCACCGCCCGGATCCTCATCGGACCCGACGCCGACCTCGAGCTCGCCGCTGGCAGCTACACCGTCTGGTGCCGCGTTCACGACGACCCGGAAGTACCAGTGCGAGCTGCCGGGCCGTTGAAGCTGACCTGATGGATGTGTGGGCGGTGTATGTCGCGGCGATCACGGTGTGCCTCGTCGTGGTCTATCTCGTCTACACCCGTAAGCCCTAGATCGTCCCCCCGCGCTGTCCGCTTCCTACCTCGACCCTGAGGTTGGACGGCGCGGGGCCCTCACTGGCTGTACTCTCGGTGGGCATGGAGTACGAGGAGCTCACCGAGTCGATGCCCGACCATGACCGGCTCGAGGTGCTGTACCTGCGTCGGAAGGTCGCACGGTTCGACTACGAGGACGTCACCGGGCAGCTATGGCAAGCCGTCGACCGTGCCGCCGAGGGCGGGATGAACATTGACGACATCGCGACCCACGCCGGTCTGACTGTCGCGGCAGTGAAAGAACGTCTAGGCCAGTAAGAAGCGGCCCCCACCCGAACCGGGTGGGGGCCGCATTTTTCGTGTGTTCCTAGTTGACGGCTGCGCAGATCACCCAGGTCTTGACGTTGACCTCACCCTGCGAGGTGCCGACCGTGTGCCACCCGGTCGCCACGCCGTTGGCGTAGACCGGCTCGTTGTCGTTCACGTGCACGTCGGAGGCGCTGCCGTTGGCGGTGCCGCTCATGGCATACCCACCGCCGAGCGCGACCGCTCCGTCCGGGCAGGCAACGGCAGTCTCGTTACCTGTGCCCTGGCTCCAGCGGACCTCAGCGTTGACGACCTTATACCCGCTGACGCCGTCCTTGCCCGTCGCGTCGAGCTTCGAGTTAACATCATCGCTCAGATCGTCGGAGCCGACCGTGCCCTTCTTGATCTCACCAGCACTGCCACCAGCCGAACCGGACACACCATCCTTGCCGATGTCGATCTGCCCGATCGACTGGTGCGCGATCTCGTCCTGCCCGACACGGGTACCGGACACGCCGGCCTTGCCGACGTCGACCTGCTTCAACGGGTAGTTGCGGATCTGCGAGCCGTGGTCCGCGGCGTCCGCCGACCCGGCCGACGCGAGCGCGCCACCCGCGATCAACGCAGTCACACCGACGATGATCGGCAGCTGCTTACGTGCTGCTACTGCTAGCTTCATATTCAGATCCCCTTCCACTGGGGGGTCGAGAGGGGCACCCGGATCAACCATTGGGGCCGGGTGCCCCTCGCCTAACCGCGACCGGGACCGGCCACGGAAGCTGTGTACGTTCATCCAAGCGACTTGACGTCGCCCTTAGCGCCGAGCAGGTCATAGGCCCGGTTGATCGTGCCGTGGTCGGGTGACATGAGCGCGTAGTGCTTGCGTTGCAGCACCCAGCCCTGGTCCAGCTTGTCGTTCATGCTGTCGACCCACACGGAGATGCCGCTATAGCTGGTGTTGGTGACGAGCATCATCTGGTGCTTGTCGCAGAGCTCGGTGTAGACGATCGCAGAGCTGCCGTTGTCTTGCTTCTTCCACTTGCATGGGAACCCCATGCCTTTGATGTCCAGCTTGTTCTCGATCTTGTGTGCGAGCTTGACGCGACCCGGCTTGCCACTGTGGCCCTTGGCTGGCTTGTCCTCAGTCGGGGGTGTGCTGCCGGCGCACTTGTCGTAGTCGCTCGCGGTAATGCATGGGTCGCTCGTCTTCTTCGCGGCCTTGTGGGTCTGTGTGCCGCCCCCTGGGTCGCTACCGGATGATCCGCAGGCACCGAGACCGAGGGCGAGTGCGGCTGACATGCTCGCGACTGCGATGACCTTGTTCATGTGTACTCTTCTCGTGTTGGCCGCGTCCCGTTCGTCTGACCGGCGGGTGGGGCGCGGTTGGCTCATTGCTCGGTGACGCGGGATGCTCCGCGCTGGTTTACTCCCTCTTGGCTTCCGCCAGTACTCCGTTGGCGAATCCCTGGTCTGTGTGACCGGCTGGTCGCTATCGGTTGCCCGGCAGACTCCCGTGCATGTGTAAGTAGCATCATGCGATAAAGCGAGCTGCTTGTCAAGACACCACGTATATCCGCTACGCTCGCACCTATGGACGCCCCACGAGCCGCCGCGCTGTACTGCCGCCTCTCCTACGCTCCGGACGGATCCCTGGAGAAGGTCGAGCGGCAAGAGGCCGACTGCCGCGCCCTCGCCGACCGGCTCAGCTGGAACATCGCAGGCGTCTACCCCGACAACTCCCGCTCCGCGTGGCAACGCAACCGTAAGCGCCCCGCGTGGGACGCGATGCTCGCCGCGATCGAAGCCGGCGACGTCGACGGGATCATCGTCTACCACGGCGACCGGCTGATCCGGCAGCCGTTCGACCTCGAGAGGCTGCTGAACCTCGCGAAGGACCGAGCGATCCAGCTCGCCGCACCATCCGGTGTCCGCGACCTCACCAACCCCGAGCACCAGTTCATCCTGCGGATCGAAGCGGCGCAAGCCTGCAAGTCCTCCGACGACACGTCGCGGCGGGTGCTACGCGGCTGGCAGGCCCGCGCCGAGCGGGGTCGCGCCGTCGGCGGCGGGAAGCGCCCGTTCGGCTACGGGACACCGACTGGTGAGGACAGTCCGCGCACCGGGAGGCCGCTGTACGACACGACGAAGCAGGTCCCCGAGGAGGCCGCAGTGCTGCGGGAAGCCGTCGAACGGCTCATGGCCGGCCAGTCTCAAGGCGGCGTGCTCGCCTGGATGAACACCGTGTCGACGACGTCGCAAGGCAACCGGTGGTCGAACAAGAGCCTGCACAACCTGCTCGTCTCGCCGCGGATCGCGGGCATCGTCGACCACAAGGGCACCATGTACGAGGCCGTGTGGGACGGCATCGTCACGCCCGAGGAGTGGGAAGACGTCAAGACGATCCTGCGCGGCAACGCCGAGACGTGGCCGTACCAGGGGCGCGAGCGTCGCTACATGTTGTCCGGCGTCGCCGAATGTTCCGGCTGCAGCCACACGCTGCGTACCAAACCGTCAGGTGGACGAAACCGTAAGACGGCTCGGCTGTACCACTGCGTGAACAAGGACTGCCCACACCCGGTGTCGCGGAACGTCGAGCACCTCGACGAGTACGTCACCGGCCGCGTCCTGCGCCGGTTGAACGAGCCCGACTTCGTCGCGTCGCTGCACGCCGACTCGACGACACCGGGGATCGGCGCGGAGATCACCACCCTGGAGCGGCGCAAGACCGAGGCGAAACAGACGCTGGAGAACCTCGCCGACCATCCCGAGGTGTCCGCCGAGCTCGTCGCGAAGTCACTCGCGTCGTTCGACGAGAAGATCACGCAGTTGCGTAACCGGCTCGAAGCGACATCCCGGCAGCGGCTCCTGGCTCGGATGGCCGGCGTGACCCGCGAGCAGTGGGAAACCGAACCGGTCGACGTGCAGGCCGAGACGGTGCGGGCGCTGTTCCACGTCGTGGTGCTGCCGGCGACGTGGCGCGGGCCGGGTTTCGACCCGAAGTCGGTGCGGATGGAGCGGCTCTAGCCGTCGCCGTTGCCTCGACGCATCGGATGCACTGTCGCCTCGCCGACGAGGCGTTCGTGCAGCGCCGATACCAGCTCGTGCATCTCCGGTACCTCGGCGATGCTGTCGCGTAGCTCGTGCATCTCCCGTGACTGGCGTTCGACGCTGCCGCGGAGTTCCTGCACCCCGGCGCGGATCTCGGGGATGTCGCGGCCGAGCGCCTGCCGCATCTCATTGAGCGCCTGCCCGGCCTCGCGCATGTCCGCGCTTATGGCGTGGGTGTCTTCGCGGATCTCGGCGCCAAGATGCTGACCGTGGGTCTGCTGCCGCTGGCCACGGCCGACGCGGTGCGCGATCCATACCGGGACGGCGACCATCAGGTAGATCAGCAGGACCGCGCCGGCGGTGTCGCCACCGGCGGTGTTCCCGGTCGCGTACTCGACGATCAGCCAGGCGATGAGCCCGAGCGTGGCGAGGATCGCGGCGGTCAGGGTGAGGCCCTGCCAGGTGAGGTTGACGCGCATTGTGTGCGCGAGATTACGCGCCCTTGCGCCGGTCGCGTGGTTCTTCTGGTTGCGACTGAGTCTCGTCACGCTCCGTGACGCGTTTGAGGTCTTGCAGCATCGCGATCGTCTCGTCGATGCGGCGGCTCACCTCGGCCGGGCTGAGCTGACGCGGTGCATCCCTGCTGCTATCGGATACCGCATTAGCGTCCGTCGGGTCGCCGCCGTCGAGGATGGCGTCGACGCTGCCGTGTTTCCAGCCCAGCGCGTCCTCAAGACGGTACTTATTGAGGACGCTAGGTGCGTTCCGACCTCGGCGAATATTCCGCAGTGTCACGTCGGCGATGCCCACGCTGGCGGCTAGGTCCTTCCAGTCCAGACCTAGCTCAAGCCGACGTTGCTCTATCGACTGGTCGAGTCTCTCGTGCTGTCGCATCTAGACGCAATGTAGCGCCAATTAGCGCAAGTAACAAGAGGAACTGTCCTCTACTCCTTGCATACGCCGTGCGAGAGCGTTATTGTGCGATGCATGGCGACAGACAACGTTCGAGAGCAGCGCCTACGCCGCGGGTGGACGCTCGACGACCTGGCTCGGCGGTGTGGCGAGAACGGCGTACCTACCGCCGTGTCGACCATCGGCCGCATCGAGCGTGGCGTGCAGGCACCGCGCCCCCGCCTCCGCAAGCTCCTCGCCGAGCTTCTTGCGCTCGACGTCACCGACTTCGAGAAGGAGGCCAGCTGATGCCCCGCCACGACGGCAACACCCCGAACCGCAACCGCAAGCACAACCGCGGCCACCGGATGAAGAGGAAGACGAAGGCGCAGCGTCGGCAGAAGGCGAGTGCGCGATGAGCGACCACTACCCGAGCTACCTCTGGATGGCCGACGACGGCCGCAAGGACGGCAATACCCAGAAGAGCAAGCCGCAGCCTCAGAACCCCAAGCCGCCCAAGGGCGGCAGCAAGCAAGGCGACAAGGCGAACAAATGAGCCTCTGCCGCACCAACGAGGAGTGCTTCAACGCGGGCTGGGCCGACGGCGAGGACGACGAGCCGATGACGCAGCAGGAGATCGAGCGGATGCTCGCGCTGCACGGCCGGTACCTACGACCGGAAGAGGTGGCCTCGTGAAACTCGACGCGATCACCGTCACCGGCCGACACCGGCACAGCATGGGCGACATCGCGGGACTCGCCGAGTCGATGAACACTGTCGGGCTGCTTCAGCCTGTGGTCGTCACCAGCGACGGCGCCCTTGTCGCCGGCGCCCGCAGGCTCGCTGCAGCGCGATCCCTCGGCTGGGACGAGGTGCCCGCCCACGTCGTCGAGACGCTCGACGATGCCGCCGCGCTGCTGCGGGCCGAGCGGGACGAGAACACCTGCCGGAAGGACTTCACCCCGTCCGAGGAGTACGCGCTGTATCAGGCGCTGCTGGAGCTGGAGAAGCCGAAAGCAAAGGAGCGGCAGTCTGAGGGCGCGAGGGTGGGGAAAGTTTCCACACCCTCCAGCCGAACCGTGATCCGCATGGTCGACGACGGTCGCCTCAACGCCGCGCAGAAGTTCCCCGGCGAGACCGGCCCCTACCTGTTCGACCGCGCCGACGTGGAGGCCCTCGCCGCCCGCCAGGCGGACGAGAAGGACGCGTCGTGAGCGGCGAGCTCATCGCGAACCCGCGTCGTCTGACCGAGCGGATCAAGACTCATATCGCGTCGGTGCAGCAGTCGCTGGACGAGCTGGTCGAGCTGATCGCCGAGGCGTACGACGGTCGGGTCTGGGAGCCGCTCGGCTACAGCGACTGGGACTCCTACATCCGGGCCGAGTTCTACTCGGTGGGGCGCCTGAGGCTCACCCGAGACGAGCGCCGCGACCTAGTGGTCGGCCTGCGGTCGCAGGGTATGTCGACGCGAGCGATCGGTACCGCGCTCGGGGTGAGCCATACCGAGGTCCAACGGTCAGGTGGAACAAATGTGCCACCTGCTCCGGTGACCGGTCTCGACGGCAAGGAGTACGAGCCGGTCCAGGTCCAGCACTCCACGACGACCACGGAGAAGACGACCGAGACGCAAGCCCCGGTGATGGTGAACCCTGCTACGGGCGAGGTAGTCGACGAGACGCAACCGAGCGAGGCCGTCACGGACTATCTGGAGTCCGACGCGGAATACAAGCGCGCCCAGTACATCCACGAGTTCATGAAGGTGCGCACCCGTTCCGACGACTTTATGGAGTTCGAGCCGGAGAAGATCGCCGCCTGCGCCGACCTCGAGGTCGGCGAGTTCGTCGACAACTACCTGATCAGGGTCCGTACCTGGACCGAGCGGTTTCACGCCGCCGTGGGCGGCCTGCGCGTGGTCAATGGAGGAAGGCAGTGAACAAGCAGAGCTGGAGCGACGACGACCGGATCGAGTTCGATGCGCTCGTAACCGAGGCCCTCAAAGAGTCCCGAGTCGCCGACCGGATCGATGTCTTCCTGACGGGACTCGATGACGCCGGGCAGGCGCAACGGTTCTGGGCCCTCGACGTGGTGACCCACGTTCGTCGCACCGGTATCGACCGCCTTCTCGGTAGAGAACAAGAGGTCCGTCGTCCTCGGGTTGCAGTCGGCCATGACGGCAAGGTCATCGGCAAGGCTCCCCGTGAGGTCGGCCGGACCGTTCGGGACGAGCAGGGCAAACCTACCTACCACCGGGCGATCTTCGACTACCTCACCTGGCAGGAGCTGCGCGACCGCATCGACGAGTACCAGCGCAATCAGCACGCGCTCGGCGTGGACATCCATGCCATACGCAAGCTGCTCCATCTAGAAGAACTCGTGCCGTCGGCTACGAATCCCGCCGAGGCCTGCGCCGTGCTCGGCACCACAGTCGAGGAGTTCTTGGCCTCGACTGCCTAGACCCCGACGGCGGTCCTGCGTGACCCCCGAGCACCGGGACCGCCGCCGGCTCCACAACAACACCAGACAAGCCGAAAGCCCCCAAGCCGCGGCCAAGCGCATCGGGGGCTTCCAACCGGAAGAAGGCTATCAATGACCGAACTCGAATGGCGCAGGCAGGCGATCGAACAGTGCGTCGAGCGGATCCGCGGCTACGGGTGGCTCACCGACACCGTCGACGAGCAGATCCTCGACCGCGAAATCCACCTCACCGTGCACCGGCTCATCAACGGTGAACTCGCCGCCGCGGTCGACGGCGACAAGCACGAGCCGAAAGCCACCTCATGACGGCGCCACGGACGGCGAACCCGGAACGGCGCAGGGTGCTACAGACGTTCGTTGACCGACTCGGCGAACACGGGCTCCTTGAGGGTCAGTTCACGAAGCAGATCGACCCGGACGGCAAGATCGTCGAGTCGCTGATCAGCTTCGCCGTCGCCGACCTGATGGACGCCGAACTCGCCGCAGCGAAGGCGGTCGTGTCGTGAGCGCCGAGCGGATGGCCGGCGGACTGCCGCTCGTCGAAAAGACGCCGGCGTGGCTCGACCAGCGCGCCGAGTCCCTCGAGGAGGAGGCTGCGAAGTTCCGCGCCTGGCAGTCCGCGTCACGCCAGGACATGGAGGCACACGAGCTGCAGGCACTCGGCGCGGAAAAGGACGCCCGCGAAGCCCGGCAGGCCGCCGCGTACCTCCGCGGCAT
>JBOHBN010000074.1:0-1342 GCA_050698355.1 Streptosporangiales bacterium
GAATCAGTGGGTAACGACAGTTACCCACTGACCGTGTCGAGGTCAACGCCAGCGAAACAGGTGCACTCCGTGCACACGAGGATGCCTTCATGCGGAGGTGTGTGTCCGGTACCGCTCCAGCGCGTGAGGGATGGCTTGGTTGTACCAGGCTGCCGCGTCTTGTCGGGTGTCGTCGGCGTACAGCAGCACCGCGACACTAGATGGCTGGAGGGCGAAGAGGATGCGCAACTCCCGCTCGCCGAGGCGCGCGGGCCGCAGCTCCCGAAAGCTCGGCACCGAGGAGCTCCCCGCCGTATCCACCAGGCCTTCGCCGCGGCCTGGCGATTCAAGCCATTCCTCGACCTCGGCCAGGGTTGCCTCGGCGCGCGCGGCGGTGTACCTAGCCTTGATGTTCTCCTTGCGCACGCGGAAGATGTCGGTGTCTGTCTGCGCGCGCAGGGCGAAGGCGGAGAGGTCGTTCTCCTGGCGGGCCAGCTCCGTACATTGTTCCCGCATCTGCTCGAGATGCGCACGCTGCTCGGATGCTTGTGCGCGTAGCTGCGTGGCGCGGTCCTGCTCACCGTTGCCCAGGGCATGATCGGCCTGCTGGTCCAGATACCTGCTCGCCGACTCGATCTCGCCTAGTTGCAGTTCGGCCCGCTGCCGCGCCGTGGCTACGTCGGCAACCCCGCGGCGGATCTCCTGCAGCCGCTCAAGGTGTCGCTGATACCAGTCGTCGACCGCTGGCCCCAGGTCCCACACCGACTCCAACGGCACCGCCAGCGGCAGGCCAAGAGCCGCTCCCCTTTCGGTTAGGGCACGCACGGCCTGGTCGACGAAGTCGGCAGCTACCGGGTCCCTTGCGCGAAGGTCGACCAGCCAGGCCCGTACCTCCGAAACGCTGTCCACCCGACAGGCCATGTCTGCTCTCCGTCGCCTCACCGTGTTCGCTGCGAGTCTTCAGTCTCTCCCGCGCGACGGTCAGGGTTATCGCCCGCACCGGTGGTGCCTGGTCGGCGCAGACTGGGACCATGTTCGAACGATTCACCGATCAGGCACGCCAGGCCGTCGTCGACGCCCAGGCCGAGGCCAGAACCCTGCAGCACGGCTACATCGGCACCGAACACCTACTGCTCGGGCTGCTCCACGACACCACCGACCTGCCGGCCCAGGCCCTCAACCCCCACGGCGTCAACCTCGACAGCGCCCGCGGCCAGGTCCAGGACATCATCGGCGAGCGGCACGACGACACCACCGCCGAGCACCTCCCGTTCACCCCGCGCGCGAAGACCATCCTAGAGATCACGCTGCGCGAGGCGCAGCAGCTCGGCCACGACCATATCGGCAGTGGGCACCTGCTGCT
>JBOHBN010000075.1:0-2813 GCA_050698355.1 Streptosporangiales bacterium
CCGGAGTGGTTTCCTATTTGGGGGGGGGAACACTTCACTTTTTTTGAACCGGTGTTCAACATAGCCGACCCGGTCATTAGTGTTGGAGTGGGGCTTTTGGTGGTATTTCATAAAAAAGCTTTCCCCAAAGAGGAGGAAAAAACCACGGTAGATTCTGATGTGGAGTGATAATTTAGCCAAATTTATGTCCGTCGGTAAGCCGGGTCAGCACTTTAACTTGGGGGATTTTCCATATAGGATCCTCTTTTTAACCGATTTTGTTTTAGTACATGACAAAAATTTAAACGAAGGATTTTCCTTGATTCTTTCCCCATCCCTCGTATGTTTGAAATCTTTAAGAATTGTCAAAATCAAGATTTTAATTTGAGATATTCGTAGTTCATAAAAGTTCAACCAAAAGGAGGAAACAGGATCAGCATCACAACCCTTGATAACAATTTATTTGTATATCGTCCTTTAGAATTTGCGCTTGTTTCTTTCCTTCTTTCAAAGTCTGAATAGTATCTAGTAAACAGGCCAGGTCGCTTGTATTACGTGTAATTACGAGGAAAGACAAAAAGAAGGATCCTTTAAAAAAACACAAAATATGCAAAAAGCGATTATGGGAATTGACATTTCAATGGATGATTTTCACGTTTGTTTCAAGGTTAAGACAACATCCGGAGAAGTTAAAATAAAAGGAAGCCGTAGTTTCAGAAACTCGATGAAAGGTTTTGAGGAGTTTTTAGCTTGGTCGGATAAGAAAAAAAAGGAAGCCCCATTGCGGTTTGTGATGGAAGCCACCGGTGTCTATCACGAAAACCTAGCTTGTTTTCTTTATGAAAACGAACAAGCTGTTTCAGTTGTTTTGGCCAATAAAATGAAAAATTACATCAAAAGCCTCAACCAAAAAACCAAAACGGACAAAGCCGATGCCAAGGCCATTGCAGGGTTTGGAACAGAAAGGACTTTAGTGGATTGGGAACCTATGTCCCCTGAATATAAAGAAATCAGGGATTTTTGTAGGGAGCTGCTTTCTCAAAAAAAGGATAAGCAACGAGCAAAATCACAGCTTCATGCTTTTAAAAAATCCCATAAAAAGAGCAGCGATATCATAGCCTTAAAAGAAAAGCAGATAGAGCTTACCGAAAAAAACATGATCCTTTTGAAAAAGGAAATCCACAAATGCGTGAATAAAGACAAAGCGTTAAAAAAGAAGATAAAAAAAATAGAAACGATTCCTGGATTGGCATTCGAGACAGCGGTCATTCTAGTTTGTGAGACCAACGGTTTTGCTCTTTTCGACAACATACGCCAGATAGTAAGTTATGCCGGTTTGGACATCTCTTTCAACCAGTCAGGGAATCACAATGGAAAAACCCGGATATCGAAAAAAGGAAATTCAAGAATACGTCAAGCTTTGTATATGCCAGCTTTAACAGCTACCAGATGTAATGATCCCATTAAAGAATTATTGAGGTAAGTAGATAATTTCATATCTTTGTTTCCAACAAAAACGGGGATTTTATGGAATATTTCAAGGGTCGAAACCTTCTGGAGTTTGCTGGACGCTTCAAAACGGACGAAAATTGCAAGGAATATCTTGCAAACATCAAATGGAGGGAAAAATTCAAGTGCGTGAAATGCGGTCATTCCAAAAGCCAAATACGCAAAGATTTTTCAAGGACTTGCAACCTGTGCGGCCATACGGAAACACCAACAGCGAATACCTTGTTCCACAAAGTGAAGTTCGGTGTCCGTAAAGCGTTCTTCATGTGCTTTGAGATGGCGACCACCACCAAAAGCCTGTCGGCTCGCTATGTGGCTCCACGGTACGGTGTGACCGAAAAGACAGCGCGATTTTTTATGCACAAAGTGCGGGAGGCAATGAAGTCCAGCGGGAACAGTCCGATGGACGGCAAGGTACACATCGATGAATTCGTCGTGGGCGGAAAAGAAGACGGCAAAGTCGGCAGGAGCTACGACAGCAAGAAAAAGAAGGCCATTTGCGCCGTCCAGCTTACCGACAAGGGAAAGGTAAAACGGATGTACGCAATGAAAATAGACGATTTCTCCGCAAAGGAACTGGCCAAGATGTTCGAGAAGCACATAGACAAGAAGGCGGAATCCACCACGGATCTATGGAAAGGCTACCGCCCCATATCCGAAAAGTGGGACATAACCCAGATCGAGAGCAACGGCGGACTGAACTTCAAAGCTTTGCACACAATGATCCACCAAGTCAAAAGTTGGATAAGGACGACATATTCCTGGGTCAGCGAACACCACGTAAACCGGTATTTTGATGAGTTTTGTTACAGGCTGAACCGTTCCCAAAGCAAAAAAAACATTTTCAACAACCTGTTGGAAAGAATGGTAAAGGCCGATAAAATATACCAATCGGAAATAATATGCACTTAACTACCGACCTCAAAAGAATTATATATAAGGGTATGCGATAAAAATCCAAAAATAAAGCGAAAAGGTATTGTTGCGGGGATGCGAAAACTATTGATTTTAGCATATACCTTATGGAAAAAAGATGAAGAATATGACAAAGGTTACCAATGGGAAGGCAAGACTTCGGGCAATGTGGAGACCGAGCCTTCTTTTGGTCATTTTTGCGAAGCAAAAAAAAGCGGGGCTGTTATCGCCCCGCACAAGATAGACTTCGGCACAAAGTATCGCCCGGAGCCTTCTTTTGGTCAAGACAAAGGTAAAAAAACTTTGGAAAAAATTTGTTTTTAAACATAGTATCTAAAGGGAGAAATCAAGGAAAATCGGGCTCCCGTTAGGGTTTGGGGTAAAACCGATTTTCCGACATACCGATGAAA
>JBOHBN010000076.1:0-11111 GCA_050698355.1 Streptosporangiales bacterium
CCCATCAGGGCGAACACGTTGGCCGTGAAGACCAGGTACGCCTCCTGGGTCAAGCCGAATATGGCCGGGATCGAGTCGACGGCGAACAGCAGGTCGGTGGTGCCGATCGCGATCATCACGATCAGCATCGGGGTGAACAGCCGCTTCCCGTCGACCATGGTCGTGATCTTGGCGCCGTCGTACTCGGGCGAGGTCTTGAGGTACCTGCGGGCGAGCCGGAGCAGCGCGTTCTCCTTGTACTCGCCCTGGTCCTTCCTGTGCCTGGCCATCTGGACCGCGGTGTAGAGGAGGAACGCGCCGAAGATGTAGAAGACCCACCCGAAGTGCGCGATCGCCGCCGCGCCGATCGCGATGAAGATACCGCGCAGCACGAGCGCCAGCACAATCCCGACGAGCAGCACCTCGTGCTGGCTCTGCCGCGGCACCGCGAACTTCGTCATGATCACGACGAAGACGAACAGGTTGTCCACGGAGAGGCTGTACTCGGTGATGTACCCGGCGAAGTACTCCCCCGCGTACTCACCGCCCGCGACGAACCACAGGCCGATGCCGAACAGCACGGCCAGCGTGACGTAGATCGCGACGCCCCTGGCCGCCTCCTTCATGGAGACCTCGTGGGGGTTGCGGTGGTCGAGGATGAGGCCACCGACCAGGACGATCACAAGGCCGGCGATGGTCACCAGCCACACCCATAAAGGGACGTTCATATGTACCTCCGGCAAGTCTTCGACGTGATGCCGGAGGTCTCCCCCACTCACGCTGGGTGAGCCGGTGGCGCCGGATGCATGCATCGTGGTGACGACGCCGCCGCAGCTGGGGGTACTCCCCTCCCTTACTGTGCTGAGCTTAACCGACCGTGGGTAGGACGTCACGCAGTCGAGCTGGGAGCTTCGTCACCCCACCCCGGCCTCGCGCATGCCGCGCAGCTCGCGCTTGAGGTCGCCGATCTCGTCGCGCAGCCGGGCGGCGAGCTCGAACTGCAGCTCCGCGGCCGCCGTGTGCATCTGCTCGGTGAGCTGCTGGATCAGCTCCCCCAGCTCGGCCGCCGGCATGCCCGCGAGGTCCTGCGCGTGCTGCCCCGCGGCACCGGTCGAGGCGAGCCCGGGCACCGGCGCCTTGCCCCGGGTCTGCTGCCGGCCCGCACCACCGACGAGCTTCCAGGTGTCGGCCTCCTCCTCCTGGATCGTCTCGAGGAGGTCGCCGATCTTCTTGCGCAGCGGCTGCGGGTCGAGCCCGTGCTCGGTGTTGTACGCGACCTGCTTCGCCCTGCGCCGGTCGGTCTCCTCGATCGCGCGCCGCATGCCGTCGGTCTCGGAGTCGGCGTACATCACGACCTGGCCGGAGACGTGCCGGGCGGCCCGGCCGATCGTCTGGATGAGCGACGACCCGCTGCGCATGAAACCCTCCTTGTCGTCGTCGAGGATCGACACGAGCGAGACCTCCGGCAGGTCGAGCCCCTCGCGTAGCAGGTTGATGCCGACCAGGACGTCGAACTCGCCGACGCGCAGCTCCTTCAGCAGCTCCACCCGGCGCAGCGTGTCGACCTCGCTGTGCAGGTAGCGCACCCGGATGCCGGCGTCGAGGAGGTAGTCGGTGAGGTCCTCGGCCATCTTCTTGGTCAGCGTGGTGACGAGTACCCGCTCGTTGCGCTCCGCGCGCTCGCGGATGTCGGACATCAGGTCGTCGATCTGGCCCTTGGTCGGGCGCACGACGACCTTCGGGTCGACCAGCCCGGTCGGGCGGATCACCTGCTCGACGACCTCGCCGCCGGTCTGGCCCATCTCGTACGTGCCGGGTGTCGCGGAGAGGTACACCGTCTGGCCGATCCGCTCCAGGAACTCCTCGAAACGCAGCGGCCGGTTGTCCACGGCGCTCGGCAGCCGGAACCCGTGGTCGACCAGCGTGCGCTTGCGCGACATGTCGCCCTCGTACATGCCGCCGATCTGCGGGACGGCGACGTGCGACTCGTCGATGACCAGCATGAAGTCGTCGGGGAAGAAGTCGAGCAGGCAGTTCGGCGCGCTGCCCGGCTCGCGGCCGTCGATGTGCCGGGAGTAGTTCTCGATGCCCGAGCAGCTGCCGATCTGGCGCATCATCTCCAGGTCGTAGGTGGTGCGCATGCGCAACCGCTGCGCCTCAAGCAGCTTGCCCTGCCGCTCGAGCTCGGGCAGCCGCTCGCCCAGCTCCTCCTCGATCTCTCCGATCGCGCGCTCCATCCGCTCCGGCCCCGCGACGTAGTGGCTGGCCGGGAAGACGTACAGCTCGTCGTCCTCGGTGATTACCTCACCGGTCACCGGGTGCAGCGTGGAGAGCCGCTCCACCTCGTCGCCGAACATCTCGATGCGGACGATGTTCTCCTCGTACATCGGGAAAATCTCGATGGTGTCGCCGCGCACCCGGAACGTGCCGCGGGTGAAGGACACGTCGTTGCGGGTGTACTGGATCTCGACGAAGCGGCGCAGCAGCCAGTCGCGGTCGGTCTCGTTGCCGGTGCGCAACTGCACCATCCGGTCGACGTACTCCTGCGGCGTGCCCAAGCCGTAGATGCACGACACGGTCGCGACCACGACGACGTCGCGCCTGGTCAGCAGGGCGCTCGTGGCACGGTGCCGGAGCTTCTCGACCTCGTCGTTGATCGAGGAGTCCTTCTCGATGTAGGTGTCGGTCTGCGGAATGTACGCCTCGGGCTGGTAGTAGTCGTAGTAGGAGACGAAGTACTCGACCGCGTTGTTGGGCAGCATCTCGCGCAGCTCGCCGGCGAACTGCGCCGCGAGGGTCTTGTTCGGCTCCATCACCAGCGTCGGGCGCTGCAGCTGCTCGACCAGCCACGCCACCGTGTTCGTCTTGCCGGTGCCGGTGGCGCCGAGCAGCACCGAGTCCTTCTCGCCGCGCTCCACCCGCTCGCGAAGCTCCGCGATCGCGGTCGGCTGGTCGCCGGACGGATGCAGGTCGCTCACCACCTCGAACGGCGCGACCTTGCGCTGCAGATCGGTCACCGGGCGCACGGGTCCTCCCCTCCTGACTTCCGACATCCCACGGTACGTCGCCCCACTGACAGCTCGTGGAGCGATTGCAGTTGTCATGGCTGTCATCGTCCGGCCCACCGGTTTCACGGTGGTTTCACGCCGGTTACGCGGCTCAGCCGCGCGCTTCGAGCCGCTCCCACAACGCGGCGACCTGCCCATCCAGCACGTCCAGATCGCCGGAGTTGTCCACCACGATGTCCGCGGCGGCGAGCCGATCGGCCCGGGGCGCCTGTGCCGCGATCCGCGCCCGCGCGTCCTCGGGCGACATGCCGCGCAGCCGCACCAGCCGGTCGCGCTGCACCTCGGGAGGCGCGTCGACCACGACCACCAGATCGTACGTGCCCTGCAGCCCGGACTCGACCAGCAGCGGCACGTCGTTCACGACGACCGCGTCATCGGCCGCGGCGGACGCGATCTGGTTGACTCGCGCCCGCACGAGCGGGTGCACGATCCCCTCCAGCGCCTTGCGGCGGTCCGGGTCGGCGAAGATCAGTCGGCCGAGGCGCGGCCGGTCCAGCTCGCCGTCCGGCCCGAGGACGTCCTCCCCGAACTCCGCGACGACCTGCTCGAACCCCGGCGTGCCCGCGCGAACGACCTCCCTCGCCAGCACGTCGGAGTCGATGACGACCGCACCGAGCTCCCGCAGCCGGCTCGTCACCTCACTCTTGCCGGAGCCGATTCCTCCGGTAAGCCCAACGCGCAACACCCCGCAAGCCTAGTAGCGTCCATGGTGTCAACGCCGTGTACAAGGAGGGGCCGACCAGTATGCCTGGATCGCTGCTTGGCAACGCCGTCCGCCGGGTCGAGGACCCCGAGCTGCTCCGTGGGCACGGGACCTACGTCGGCAACATGTCGATCGAGGGCATGCTGCACCTGGCGTTCGTCCGCTCGCCCGTCGCACATGCGACGCTCGGGCGGGTCGACGTCGACGAGGCCCGTACGGAGCCTGGCGTGGTGGCGGTGTACACGGCCAAGGATCTGGGCCTGCCCCGGTACGAGCCCTTCATCCGGCTGAACGAACGGTGCGCGCGCCCGCCCCTGGCCGAGGACAAGGTGCGCTTCGTCGGCGAGGCCGTCGCCGTCGTCGTCGCGGAGACCAAGGCCGCGGCCGTCGACGCCGCCGAGCTCGTGGACGTCGACTACGACCCGCTCCCGGCCGCCGCCGACCCGGAGTCGGCGCTCGCGGACGACGCCGCGCTGCAGTTCGACGAGCTCGGGTCCAACGTGGCCTCGGGTGTGCGGGACGACCAGCAGCAGCCGTTGGGAGACGCCGAGGTCGTCGTCCGTGCGCGGATCGAGAACCAGCGCATGGCCGTGGTGCCGATGGAGGGCAACGCGATCGCGGTCGTACCGAGCGACGACTACGAGCTGATGGTCTACGTGTCGACGCAGATGCCGCACACGTTCCAGCGCGAGGCCGCCCGCGTGCTCGACCTCCCACGGGAGCGGGTACGCATCGTCACGCCGCACGTCGGCGGCGCGTTCGGCAGCAAGGCAGGCGTGGCCGCGGAGCACGCTGTCACCATGGCCGTCGGGCGGCTGCTGCGCCGCCCGGTCACCTGGGTCGACACCCGTTCGGAGAACCTCGTCTCGATGCCACACGGCCGCGGCCAGGTGCAGTTCGTCGAGCTCGGGCTCACCCGGGACGGCAGCATCACCGGCATGCGCTGCCGGGTGATCGGAGACACCGGCGCGTACGCGGGATTCGGCGGTGCGCTGGCGATGGGATCGACGTACCTGATGTCGCAAGGCGTGTACCGGATCCCACGAATCGGCTACGACGCCGTCGCCACGTTGACCAACACCACCCCGGTCGGAGCGTTCCGCGGCGCCGGCAGGCCGGAGGCGGCCGCGATGCTCGAACGGATCATGGACATCGCAGCCGACGAGCTCGGAATCGACCCGGTGGAGATGCGCAGGCGCAACCTGCTGCGGCCGGACGAGCTGCCGCTCACCACCCTGCCCGGCGCGGATTACGACTCCGGCGACTACGACCTCCCGCTCACCGAGGCGCTGCGCCTCGTCGACTACGACGCGCTGCGCGCCGAGCAGGCCGAGCGCCGCGAGCGCGGCGACCGGCGCGCGCTGGGCATCGGGATCGCCACGTACGTCGAGATCACCGGCGGCGACGGCAAGGAGTACGGCGCGGTCGACATCGGCGAGGACGGTACGGCGACGATCAGGGTCGGCACCTCCGCCCACGGGCAGGGACACGCCACCGCGTTCTCCATGCTTGTCGCGGAGGAGCTCGGGCTGCCGGTGGAATCCGTACGCTTCATCCAGTCCGATACGGCCGAGGTGCCGCGTGGCGGCGGTACCGGCGGCTCGCGTTCACTGCAGCTCGGCGGCAACGCCGCCCGACGTGCCGCCGGTGTCGTGCTCGACCAGGCACGCGAGCTCGCCGCGGCCATGCTGGAGGCCCACGTCGACGATGTGACGCTCACCGACGACGGCGCCCTCGGCGTCGTCGGCGTTCCGACGGCGCGGCTCAGTTGGCAGCAGCTCGCGCGGGCGGCCACCGAACGCGGCACTCCCCTCTCGGCGGCGCTCGACTTCGAGTCCGGCGGTGCCACCTTCCCGTTCGGCGCGCACGCGTGCGTCGTGGAGGTCGACCTCGACACCGGTCAGGTCTCACCCGTACGGCACGTCGCGGTCGACGACTGCGGCCGGATCGTCAACCCGATGCTCGTCCAGGGCCAGCAGGCCGGCGGGGTAACGCAGGGCATGGCGCAAGCGCTCTGGGAGGAGTACGTCTACGACGCCGACGGCAACCCGCTGACGACCACTCTCGCGGACTACACGGTTCCGTCGGCGGCCGAGCTGCCGACGCTGGAGCTCGCCAACACCGAGACGCCGACGCCGCACAACCCGCTCGGAGCGAAGGGCATCGGCGAGTCCGCCACCGTCGGGTCAACCCCCGCGGTGCAGAACGCGGTCGTCGACGCCGTCAGCCACCTCGGCGTGCGGCACATCGACATGCCGTGCACGCCCGAGCGGGTGTGGCGAGCCGTACAGCAGGCGGAGGCCGGGACGCTGCCCGACCCGTGGCACGAGCCGCCCGCCGTGTTCGCGACACTGCCCGTACGCGGGGAGTCAACCGACCCCGACGCCGCCGGCGTCGACATCTGACGCGGCGGGTTGCGGCGACACCGCTTGCTGGCCCGACCCGCACCGCGTCAAGGGCACCTTCACGTAGTAGAACCTCCTGAGCAGGCACGATGTCCGCGCCAGCGTGCACATTCAGTGCACATCAGAACAACGCCAGCACATCCGCACGCGGCCATCCTGTCGCGAGCGGCATGGACTCCCGCAACGATCCCGTCGATCCTGTCGTGCGCTGACTGCGAATAGCGACGCGTGGCACCTGCTCAACCGGTCGCGAAAATCTACATGTCACCCGACGCCGAGTTCCGCACCACCCGCCGCTACGACCACTCCCGCGGCTCCCTCGACCGCTCCCCCGCCTACCTCGACCCCGGCGGGGCCTCCTGACCACAGCCGCTCACGTCGCTGTCGCCGTACCGGCGCCGCGTCGACCAGCACCAACACAGTTTCAAAGCTGCGCATCATGGCCGGGCCGCGGGCCACATTGCCCATGGCTACCCTGGCGATCACCACACCGGGGCGCTGATCGGGCGCGCGGACCCGTCAGGCGCGTCGCGCAGCGCCCCGGCCGACCGAGAAGGAGTCTCAATTGGGGGAAGCTATCTGTTGCGTGCCACGGGCATAACGAATAGCCCCCGCTGACTGAGAATCTTTCCGGATCACCTATGTGAGACAGCCCTGGTCAGCGACCGTGCAGTTCACTGCGTTCGTCAACCCGCAGAACACTGATGTTGCCCTCGTCCGGTTGGGGTTCGACAACTGGTGGCCGCACTGGTTAACAATGGGTTACTATAGTGAATGTGCAGTCACTACCGGATGATCGTACGGCCCGGGCGAGGATCCGTGACGAGGCGCTGCGGCTGTTCGGCGAGCGTGGCACCGATGCGGTTACTCTTCGCGACATTGCCATGGCGGCCGGCGTTTCCCCCGCTCTCATCGTGCGCCACTACGGGTCCAAGGACGGCCTGCGGCAAGCGGTCGACGAATATGTAACGCGGACGTTCGAGGCGATGCTGACCCAGGTCGTCGAACCGTCCGGCGCCGAACCCTTCGACCAGCAAACGGTGCCCACGCTCGCTGAAATGGTGGGAGCGAACCTTCCGACCGACTCCGCGATCCCCACGTATCTGGGACGTCTGCTGGTGGCTGACGGGCCAATGGGCTCGGTCCTGTTCGAAAAGCTGCATGAGGTCAGCCGCGACGCGCTCGCCCGGATGACGGCCACAGGCGCGGCCAGCGCGGGCGCGGACCCGGAAGTACGCGCGGCGTTCCTGCTCGTCAACGACCTCGGGATGCTGATCCTGCGGGACCGGTTACGCGAGGTACTCGGCGTCGACCCGCTGTCGACCGCTGGAATGCGACGGTGGGGCGCGGAGGTCCTGTCCATCTACCGCGACGGAATAGGACACGATCCGCCGCCGGCAACCGGCCTAAACGCCACTGCACGAGATGAACCGAGGTAAGAGAGGTAAGAGATGTCCAACACGGTCAACCCGCACGCGGAATCGACCGCGATCGGCCGCGGCGGGGCCTGGGTGCTCGCGAATCGGGTTTTGATGCGAGCGCCAATCTGGCTGTATCGGGCCCGGCTGGGATTCCTGTTCAGCTCGCGGATGCTGATGCTCGAGCACATCGGCCGAAAGTCCGGTGCCAAGCGCTACGCCGTCCTCGAGGTCATTGACCATCCCACTCTTGAGGTCTACATCATCGCTTCGGGTTTCGGCGTCCGCGCCCAGTGGTTCCGCAACCTAATCACCAACCCACGCGTCCGCGTGTCCGTCGGTAGCCAGCGAGCACGCCGGGCCACAGCACGCCCACTCTCCACGACCGAGGCGGATGCTGCCCTCTCGGCCTATGTGCAGCGATACCCACGAGCATGGGCGAAGTTCAAGAACGTCTTGGAGAACACGCTCGGGCAGACGATCACTGAACACGACACCCAACTGCCGATGGTCGAACTACGGCTGGACCCGACAGCCTCATCAAGGGCTCACGAGCCCACGCGGGCCCAACCCCCGATACAAGGTGCCTTGTGAGGCGTGGCGGCCGGACGGCAGCGCTGCTGGTGCGCATGGTCAACACCGGCGTGTCGGCGTTGTTGACCAACCCGTGGATCGGGCCATGGATCGGGAAAGGCATCACCACGATCAGCTACGTCGGGCGGCGGTCTGGACGCAGCTTCAATACTCCAGTCGCCTACCGCCGCGCGGGTGACCGGGTCACGATCCTGGTGGACGTGCCCGGTACCAAGAACTGGTGGCGCAACTTCACCGATGACGGGGGTCCGATCACCGTGCGGTTGGACGGCATCGCCCGCACTGGCCATGCCGTTGCTCACCGGACCGGGCCCGGCTGGGCGACCGTGGAGGTCACCCTCGATCCATCCGCCACGGGGTGACCCCCATGTCGAGGCGGAAGACGGCGGCATTAGCGGACGGGCTCCGGGTGGCGTGTACGCAAGGGGATCCTCAAGCGGCACCGCATGCGATGTCGGCGGGCTTCGCTACCGTTTGGCCGTGGCACTCTACCTAGTCAGACTCGGTCACGGACCCGCGCACGACCCGGCCCGCTCGCGGCGCACCCAGGACGGCTGGAACGAACACGCGGCATTCATGGATATGCTCACCGAACGCGGCACCGTGCTCCTCGGGGGACCGGTCGGAGACGACGTGGATAGCGGAGACGCACTGCTGGTCGTGTCTGCCGACGACGAAGACGCGGTTCGGGCGACACTGGCGCCTGACCCATGGCACGACACGGTGCTGACGATCAAAAACGTGGAGTGCTGGTCACTCTGGCTCCGCCCGCCTGACCTTACGAAGCTCATCGACCACGACAACCGCTGAGGCCCCATGGCTATCCCGTCGCGCGGATCGGCTATCGGAATGCTTGTCTGGCGCTAGTCGTACCGCTCGTAAGGTGGAAGGTCAGGGATCGCGGGTGGGGAGGGATAGTCCTACTGATGGCGCTTCTCGAACGCGGAGATAGCACCACTGTCCGCGGGGGTGGCCGGTGACCGACGTCGTGTTGGTGCACGGCAGCACGCAGTCCGCCGCCGGGTTCTGGCGCCTCGTCGACGCCCTGGCCCGGCGTGGGCATCGGGCGCTGACCGTGGATGTGCCCAGCGCGGCCGTGGCCTCGAGCGCCGCGTACGCGGAGCGGCTGGCCGCGCAGCTGCCTGCGGATGTGCATCGACCCGTGGTCGCCGCGCATTCCGTCGCGGGGATGCTGCTGCCCGCGTTGGCCGCACGCCTCGACGCCGCGCACCAGGTGTGGTTAGCCGCCGCCGTGGCCGACTACGCCGGCGGCCGCAGCCTGGCCACCGAGATCTATGCCGACCCGCCCGCGGTGTTCAACCCCGAATGGTTCGGCGTCGACCCCACCAGTGACCCGGTGCTGGCTACCTACTTCCTGTTCCACGACGCGGACCTGGCGACGCTGCGTCAAGCGCTGGCCACCGTCGCTGTCTGCGACCTGTCTGCCATCTATGCTGAAACGCCCAGCATCGATCCCGCCGCGCGTGCCTCGACTTACCTGCTGCCCATCGCCGACCGTGTGTTGACCCATGCTGGCATGTCCGGTATGGCGAGCGAGCGCCTGCACATCGATCCGATCGAGGTGCCCGGTGGGCACAATAACTACGTCGCCTACCCCGACCTGATCGCCGACGCCATCCACCAGGCCGCAGAAGCCTCGGTGACCACCACACACCCGAGCTGACACACCGAAGTCAGCTAGCAACGGGATGCCCTTGTGTAGTTACCAGGAGGCTGCTCGCCGGGGCATGCATCGCTGTGTCTCTGGGAGGCGCACTGAAGGCATGTTCGAGCGCTTCACCGACCAGGCCCGACACGGGGTTGCCGGCGCTGAGACCGAGGCCAGGGCGCTGCATCACGGCGACCTTGGCGCCTAAACACCTACTGCTCGGACTTCTCGGCGATCCCGACGACCTGCCTGCACAGCTGCTGGCTCACTACGGTATCGGCCTTGACGCCACTCGCGTCAGCAGCAAAGGTCTCAGCGGCAGGCCGGGCGGCGTCGAAGGTCCCGGTCGCCATACATGCGCGGGTGCGCACGATAGGTGTCCTGGCAATGCTCCCGCTGCGAGCGAGCCAGGTCCTCTCCCGACGCGCCTGCCGCCACACCCCCACCATGCCCCCACCCACAGTCGGCCTCGGCTGTCCGCTGAGCCATCCCCGGGTTCATGCGGGGAGTTGAGGGTCAGCCGCCGATGTAGGACATCTCCACCTTGGGTAGCTGGCGCGTCTCGGCGGTACGCAGCTCGGAATACCGGTCGGTGCGAGATTCCCAGATGCCGCGGACGGCCTGCTCGATCTCGGCGTCACTGGCCCCGCCCCGCAGCAGCGCCCGCACGTCGTGACCGCCGGCGGCGAACAGGCAGGTAACAAGCTCGCCTTGCGCCGACAGGCGAGTGCGGGTGCAGGTGGAGCAGAACGGCTGCGTGACCGAGGCGATCACCCCGACTTCCCCCGCCCCGTCGAGGTAGCGGTAGCGTTCCGCGACCTCGCCGCGGTAGTGGGGGTCGGTGGGTTCGAGCGGCCAGATTTCGCCGAGGCGGTCCACGAGCTCGCGGGCCGGAACGACGTCGTCTAGGCGCCACCCGTTGGTGGTGCCTACATCCATGTACTCGATGAAGCGAACGATGTGCCCGTGCTCCCGCCCGAACGCGGCCAGATCCACGACGTCGTCACCGTCGTTGACACCACGCTTGATCACCGCGTTGATCTTGACTGGAGTCAGCCCCGCGTCAGCCGCGGCGGTGATCCCGGAAAGCACCCGGTCGATCGGGACGCGCGTGTCGCTGATCGCGGCGAACCGCTCCGGGTTCAGCGAGTCCAGGCTGACCGGGGGCGAGACGCTGCTGCGGCGCCACATCGAAAACCTGGTAGGGATGCTGGCTGAGGTTCCCGGCCTCGAGGACATCGCTCTGACCACGAACGCCTCGCTGCTGGCATCTAA
>JBOHBN010000077.1:0-18997 GCA_050698355.1 Streptosporangiales bacterium
GTCGGCGGCTGTGCCGCCGACGAGCGGGCCGGGGTCCTCGACAGCGCACCGTTCCGCTACCTGCTCGGCCGCGCCGGAGGCGAGGGCCGGGCAGCGCGGGTGGAACCGGCAGCCACCCGGTACGTGCGAGGCGTCCGGCGGCTCGCCGGCGAGGATCTGCGGCGTACCGCCGGCCTCCGGCAGTACCGAGAGCAGCGCCTGGGTGTACGGGTGCCGCGGCGCGCGCAGCACGTCCTCGACCGTCCCGGTCTCCACGATCCGGCCGAGGTACATCACGGCGACACGGTCCGCGATGTTCCACGCCAGCCCCAGGTCGTGGGTGACGACGAGGGCGCCGAGGCCCAGCTCGTCGCGTAGCCGCAGCAGCAACGCGAGCACCTCACCGCGTACCGACGCGTCGAGCGAGGCGACCGGCTCGTCGGCGACCAGCGCGTCCGGTTCGAGCGCGAGCGCGCCGGCGATGACCACGCGCTGCCGCTGCCCGCCGGACAGCTCGTGCGGGTAGCGCAGGTAGAAGCGTTCCGGCGGCCGCAGGCCCGCCTTGGCGAGGGCGTCGGCGACGCGCCGCTCCTCGGAGTCGACCCGGTGGATGCGCAGGCCTTCGGCGACCGCCTCGTACACGGTGTGCTTGGGGTTGAGCGACCCGGTCGGGTCCTGCAGGATCAGCTGTACGTGGCGGCGGTAGCGGCGCAGCTCCCGGCTGCTGTACCGCAGCGGCTCGCCCCGGAACGCGACCGTACCGGCGGTCGGGCGGACGAGGCCGACGAGCGCGCGCGACAGCGTCGTCTTGCCGCAACCGGACTCCCCCACCAGCGCGAGGAGCTCGCCGGGGTAGACGTCGAGGTTGACCCCGTCCACGGCCCGCGCAGGGCGCCCGCCGCGCCCGCGACCGGCGAACGCGACCTCCAGGTCTCGGGCGCTGAGTAGCGCTTCACTCATGACGCCGCCCGCTCGCCGGGTACGTGTACGCAGGCGGCCTGCCAGCCCGCGGCGACCATACGCGGACCGACGTCGAGCGTCGCGCACTCGGGCGTGGCCACGGGGCACCGCGGGTGGAACGTACAGCCGCCGGGGAGGTCGCGCGGATCGGGCGGGTCGCCGCCGAGCCCGCTCGGGTTCAGCCGCGACGCCGGGTCGCCGATGGAGGGGAACGCGGCGGACAGCGCGTGCGTGTAGGGGTGGCGGGGCGCGGCGAGCACCTGGTCGGACGGACCGTGCTCGACGACGCGGCCCGCGTACATGACGGCGAGGCGCTCGCACGTCGCCGCCAGCACGGACAGGTCGTGGCTGATCATCACCAGGCCGATCCCGCGTTGGGCGACCAGGCCGGAGATGAGGCGCAGCACCTGTGCCTGGATCATCACGTCGAGCGCGGTCGTCGACTCGTCGGCGATGATGAGGTTGGGCGCGCAGGCCAGCGCCATCGCGATCATCACCCGCTGCCGCTGCCCGCCGGAAATCTCGTGCGGGTAGCCGTCGGCGTAGCGGCGCGGTAGGCCGACCTGGCCGAGCAGCTCGTGCACCCGTTCTCGTACCGAAGTCTTGTCGACGCCCTGCTCGTGCAGCACGATCGGCTCCGCGATCTGGTCACCGATCCGGCGGACGGGATTGAGCGAGTGCATCGCGCCCTGGAAGACGATCGACGCCTCTGCCCAGCGCACCGCGCGCAGACGCCCCCACCGCATGCGCAGCACGTCGTCGCCGTCGAGCAGGACCTGCCCGGAGACATGCGCGTCGCGCGGCAGCAGCCGCAGCAACGCGAGCGCGAGGGTGGACTTACCGCACCCGGACTCCCCCGCCACGCCCACCGTCTCGCCGGCGTCGACGTCCAGGCCGACCCCGCGCACCGCCGTCAGCGGGTCGCGGGCCGGCTGGTACGTGATGGTCAGGTCGCGTACGGACAGGAGGCTCACGAGCGTCCCCTCAGCCGGGGGTTGAGTACGGCCTCGAGCGCCCGGCCGGACAGCGTGAACGCGAGGACCACCAACAAGATCGCGATGCCGGGTGGGAGTACGTACCACCACGCTCCGGCGGTGACCGCGCCGACGGAGAGCGCCTCGTTCAGCATCGAACCCCAGGATATGACCGTCGGGTCGCCCAGACCGAGGAACGCGAGCGTCGACTCCGCGATGATGGCGCTCGCCACCGCGAGTGTGGTGTTGGCGAGCATCAGCGGGGCGACGCTCGGCAGCACGTGCCGGGTCATCACGTGCAGGTGGCCGGCGCCGAGCGCGCTCGCGCGTTCGATGTACGGGCGGCCCTCCACGGCGAGCGTCTGCGCGCGGATCAGCCGCGCGGTCGTCGCCCACGAGGTGATGCCGATGGCGAACACGATCGTTAGCCAGCCACGGCCGAGCACGGTGGTGAGCACGATCGCCAGCACCAGCGCCGGCAGGACGAGGAACCAGTCGGTGACGCGCATCAGTACCGACGAGAGCCAGCCGCCGAAGTGGCCGGCGCAGATGCCGATCCCGGTGCCGATGACCACCGACAGCAGCGTGGCGAGCAGGCCGACGAGCAGCGAGATGCGCGAGCCCCACAGCGTGAGGAGCAGCACGGAACGGCCGGCGTCGTCGGTGCCGAGCGGGTACTCCAGGCTCGGCCCGGCGAGTATCGGCCCGTCGACCTTGGTGACGTCGAGCTGCGACGCGTCGGTGACGAACGGGACGCCGACCGCGATGACCGCGTACAGGCCGAGCACGCACAACCCGGCCACGCCTGCCCGGTTGCGTACGAACTCGCGCCAGAACCTGCCCAGCGCCATCTTCCGCCGCGCCCAGACGACGCGAGCCGTACTCCGCGCGGTCGTGGTTTCGGTCACCACCTGGCCGCCCGTCATAAGGTGACCTGCCGTGCAATCCGTACCTGCCGTGCCCCAAATGACCACCGGGGTCCCCTCTGGGGAAGGCAAGCACTGTTGGATGCGGAACCGGCCTTCTCGATGCCTGCAGGCATCGAGCAGGCGGAGTAACCCCACATAACGTGGTCATTTGAGGAAAGCGCGGCGGGCTGGGACAGGGCGGTGGGGGCAGCCCGGATCGCGGCGGGCGGATACGGCATCACGAGGCACGCACCCGGGGGTCGAGGGCGCGGTAGAGCACGTCGGCGAACGCGTTCATCAAGATGATCCCGGCCGAGAACACGAAGAACGTGCCCTGCAGCACGGGCAGGTCGGGCACGGTGAGTGCCTGGTACGTCAGGTAACCCAGCCCGGGCCAGGAGTACACGGTCTCGATCGTGATGGTGCCGGTGAGCACAAGTCCCAGGTGCAGGAAGACCAGCGTGACCGTCGGCAGCAACGCGTTGGGCACCGCGTGCCGCGAGCGGACGAGGTCGTCGCGCAGTCCCTTCGCCCTGGCGGTCGTCAGGTAGTCCTCCCCCACCTCGTCGAGCAGCGAGGACCGCATGACGAGCAGGTACTGCGCGTAGATGGCGGCGATCAGGCTCACGCACGGCAGCACGAGGTGGTGAGCGACGTCGAGGACGTGCGGCACCACGCCAGGCGGGGTGTTCGCCGACTGCATGCCGCCGGTGGGGAACAACCCCGGAATGGGCCCGACCCCCACGCCGACGACGATGAGCAGGATGAGGCCCATCCAGAACGGCGGCGCCGACCACAGCGTGAGCGCGACGCCGGTGTGCGTACGGTCGAAACCGCTGCCACGTCGCCAGCCGCTGCGGATGCCGATGTAGAACCCGAGCGCCGCGGCGATGACCGTCGCGGTGCCGGTCAGCAACAGTGTCGGTCCGAGCCGTTCGGCGATGAGGTCGATGACCGGCCGCCGGAACTCCCAGGACGTGCCGAGGTCGCCGGTCACGGTGTCGCCTACGTAGTGCAGGAACTGCATCCACAGCGGCTGGTCGAGACCGAGGCTGTGCCGCAGCGCGGCGAGCTGCTTCTCGGTGATCTCCCGGCCGCGGGTCATCGTCTGGACCGGATCGCCGGGGATGATGCGGAACAGGAAGAAACCGAGCACCAGAACGACGATCAGGCTCGTGATCGCCTCCGCGAGCTTGGTCAGCAGATACCGGCCGAACCGTCGCCGCGCGTCCACCGACCGCGACTGCTCGCGGTCGGTGGACGTGGACGTCGTCAGCGACGGTGTGGCCACGGCGACTACTCTCGGTCGTGCGCCGTGGCCCGGCGGCGTACCGCGACGACGGCGATGCCACCGATCACGACCACCACGACGATGACGATCCCGACAATGACGCCGGTGCTGCTCCCGCCGCTGGCCTGTTGCTTAGCGACCGGCGTGGCGGAAAGCACCGACCAGTACCCGTGCTGGTACCAGATGACGCCGTTGTCCTTGGGCTGGGTTGTCAGGTTGGTGAAGTGGTCGCTGCGGTACGCCTCGAGCTGCTGGTGGTAGAAGATCATGATGTTCGCGGCGTTCTCGTACAGCATCCGCTGCATCTCGTGCACGGTCTGGACGCGCTGCTCGTGGTCGAAGGTCCTGCGCTGCTTCTTGAGGAGCTCGTCGTACCCCTTTACGCAGGTGAAGTTGTCGGTCGTGCCACCGAGACCGTTGTCCTTCGGCCGGTTGCCGCAGCTCTCGATGGAGAGGATGAAGTCGGGGTCGGGGCCGCTGGTCCAGCCGCCGAGGGCAAGATCGTACTTGCCCTTGCCGAGCAGGTCGTTCAGCCGCGTCTTCGACACGATCTGCACGTCCAGCTTGATGCCGAGGTCGTCGTACCAACTCTTCAGATAGCTGGCGATCTGCTTGTCCTCGGGCAACTCGGAGTGACCGAGCAACCGGAACTTCAGCGGCCGGGACCCGTCCGGCATGCGCCTGGTGCCGTCGGGCCCGCGCTTGTAGCCGGCCTTGTCCAGGATCTGGTTCGCCTTCTTCAGGTCGAAGTGCCGCTCCTCCGCACCTTTCGGCGACCAGTGCCAGTCACCGAGCGCTGTCGCCTGCAGGCCGTCGGCGTGCGTGCCGTAACCCTGCAGCACCTTCTTGATGATGAGGTCCTTGTCGACCGCGAGCGCCAGCGCCTCACGTACGCGCCTGTCCTTGAGTGCGGGGTGACCGTTACCGATCGGCTTGCCCGTACGCGTTGCCGCGCCGGGGTTGATGCCGATCTCGTAGAACCGTGGCGCATCCGCGGCGTTCAGCGAGATGCCGTCCTCACCCTTCAACGCCTCGTACTGGTTCGGGTTCAGCTTCGTAACCAGGTCGATCTCACCCTTGCGGAGGGCCTCGACGGCCGCGTCGGTGTTCTTGTACGTACGCAACACGACCTGGTCGACCTTCGGGCTGCCGCGCCAGAAGTCGGGGTTCGCCTTGAGCTTGGCGAACTGGTCGGGCTGGTAGTCGGTAAGGATGAATGGCCCGTACCCGACGATGGGAAAGTCATCGTTCTTGTACTTGGCGATGTCGTCGACGTTCGACCAGATGTGCTCCGGCACGATCGGCACCGACAGCGTCTGCACGGTCACCAGGGGCTGCTCGGTCTTGATGACCAGCGTATGGTCGTCTGGCGCGGTGACCGAGGTGAAACCCTTGACCGCGTTGCCGTTCGCGGTCGCCGCCGCACTGTTGTGCATCATCAGGTTGAGGGTGAACTCCGCGTCCTTCGCGGTGAGCGGCTTGCCGTCGGTCCACTCCAGGCCCTTGCGGATCTTGAAGGTCCAGGTGCGCTTGTCCGCGGACGGCTTCACGGACTTGGCAATGTCACCGACCGGCGAGTTGTCCTCGGCGCTGAACGTCATCAGGCTCGGGTAGATCATGCCCATGAGGTTCGTCGCGTCCAGGAAGTACGCGAGAAACGGGTTGAGCGAGTCGATCCCCTCGATCATCGCTATGTTCAGTACCGAGGGCTTCTTGGCCTCGGTCGCTGCCTTCGGGGCAGCGCTCGCGGGCGCGCCGACGAGGAGCGTTGACCCGACCAGCAATCCCGCTATGCCCGCGGCCACCAGCCGGCGGGGCAACAGTCTGCGGAGCAATTCCCTACGTCCTTTCGTGAACGTGGCCCGGCCCGTTACGAGCCGAGCAGGAACCTGTCGAGCACCCGTACGCCGTACTCGAGTGCGGTTACCGGGACGCGCTCGTCCACGCCGTGCACCAGGTGTCGGTGCTGGAAGTCGGCGGGCGTCCCGAGTGGAGCGAAACCGTAGCAGGCGATGCCGAGCTGGCTGAACCATTTCGCGTCGGTGCCACCGCCGGAGCAGCCCGGTACCACGATCGCGCCGGGGTCTTCCGCGTCGAGCGCGGCGACCATGGCATCAACGGTCGGCCCCTCGAACGGCGACTGCACCGAGTCCTGGCGGCTGTCGAACGAGATTCGCACCTGCTCACCGACGAGGCGTTCCAGCGTGCCGAGGAACTCCTCCTCGTGGCCGGGCAGCACCCGTCCGTCGACGTGCGCGGTGGCCGCGCCCGGGATGACGTTGACCTTGTATCCGGCGTCGAGCATGGTCGGGCTCGTGGTGTTGCGCAGCACGCTCTCGACGAGCCGCAGCGCGTCGCCGAGCGTGGGCCGCGCGGACTCCAGGTCGTTCGGGTCGATGGCCTGGTCCGTCGCCTCCTGGAGCTTCTCGAGCAGCTGGCGTACGGGCGGGGTCAGCTGGATCGGCCACTCGTGCGCGCCGATCCGCGCGACCGCGGACGCGATCGCCGTGACCGGGTTGTCGGCGGTGGGCCGGGAACCGTGCCCGGCGGTGCCGGTGGCCGTCAGCTGCATCCACATGGTGCCGCGCTCGGCGACGCCGATCGAGTGAAGGCGCTGGCCGCCGGGCATGTGCACGAGGCCGCCGCCACCCTCGCCGATCGCCTCACTGACCCCGGCGAGCAGGTCCGGGTGTTCGCGGGTGAGGAACCCGGCGCCGTACCCGCCGGTGTCCTCCTCGTCGGCGACCAGGGCGAGCACGATGTCGCGCCGCGGCCGGACGCCGTCGCGGGCCCAGCGGCGGCAGGCGGCGAGAACGGCGGCGATCGCGCTCTTCATGTCGAGGGTGCCGCGACCCCACACCATGCCGCCCGCGACCTCGCCGGAGAACGGGTCGGTGCTCCAGTCGGCCGCGTTGGCCGGCACCACGTCGAGGTGACCGTGGACCAACAGGCCCGGCGCGGTGCTGTCCGTACCTGGGATGCGGCAGACGACGTTCGCGCGGCCGGGCGCGGACTCGAGGATCCGCGGCTCCGCGCCCGCCTCGGTCAGCAGGCCGGCCGCGTACTCCGCGGCGTCGCGCTCGCCGCGGGACTCGCCGCCGCCGAAGTTGGTCGTGTCGAAGCGGACAAGCCCGGCACAGATGTCGACGGCGTCCTGCTCTGCTTTCAGGGGTGCATGGCTCACCGCTACAGGGTGATGGACGGCGGCGCGCACGTCATCGTGCGCAGCGCCCGCTTCTGCGTCCCGCGTTATGCGTCCCGCACAACCGCTGGTAGGAAGTGGCCGTGGTCATCAAGCACATCACCGCGAGCACGCTGCTCTTCGCGCACGTCGAAGGGCGGTGGCGCCTCGGGGTCGTACGGCACCCGATACTCGGCATGCTGCTGCCGCCCGGCGGGCACGTCGAGCCGGACGAGAACATCGAGGAGGCGGCGTCCCGCGAGGTCGCCGAGGAGACGGGCCTCGCCGTGGACCTCGTGCCCGCGCCCGGCCCGCCCGTACCCGGCGGGTTGGGGTGCCCCACGCCCGGCCGGCCGTGGTGGATCTGCGAGCACCCGATACCCGGCGACAACCACCTCGCCGAGCCGCACGTGCACGTCGACCACAAGTACGTCGGCGTCGCCGCGTCACTGGAGCCCGTCGGCGCTGCCGCCCACCCGTTCTCCTGGTACGCGGTCGACGACCTCGCTGCGGCGGGCGTACCCGACGACGTCCGCACCCTGGCCGAGGCCAGTTGTCAGTGTCTGGTTGAGCTATAGCTCAGCCAGACACTGACAACGTGCATCAGCTCGTGGCGAGGGCACGGCGCAGGGCGTCGGCGACGAACTGCTGCGCTTCGACGGCGGCGTCCAGCGCACCGGCGAGCGGGAAGAACGGGTGGAACATGCCTGCGTAGCGGCGCACCTGCACCGGGACTCCGGCGCGGACCAACGCGCAAGCGTACTCCTCGCCCTCGTCGCGCAGCACGTCACACTCGGCGAGCACGATGGTGGCTGGGCAGAGCCCGGACAGGTCGGTGGTACGCAGCGGCGCGACGCGTGGATCGGTGCGGTCACCGTCGCCGACGTAGACGTCGAAGTAGTACTCCATGTCGTCGCGGGTCATGGAGTACCCCTCCGCGTACGCCTGGTACGTCGGCCTCGTCACGGTGTCGGTGTCAAGCACCGGGTAGACGAGCACCTGGTGCCGCAGGCGTACGTCCCAGTCACGCGACAGCTGCGCCACCACCGCGGCCATGTTGCCGCCCGCGCTCTCACCCGCGACCGCGATCCTTCCCGCGTCGATGCCGTACGACGCAGGCTGGCCGGCCAACGCCGTCACCACGGCGACGACATCGTCCAGCGCGGCGGGGAAGGGGTGCTCGGGCGCGAGCCCGTAATCGACGGAGAAGACGGCGCACCCGGCGAGCGACGCGATCCGCCGGCACGTCCGGTCCGAGTACTCCAGGTCGCCGACGAGCCAGCCGCCGCCGTGGAAGAAGACGCACGCCGGGAGTGCGGCGCTCGAGGCGTCCGGCCGGTACGCGCGCACCGTTACCGGGCCCGCCGGGCCGGCGACCTGGATGTCCTCCACCGACGCGAGCGGGACACGGTCGCCCTGGTAGGCGAGCACCGCCCTGGTGCTTGCTCGGTTCTGCTCCGGCGTGAGCGCCCGCCGCGATGGCCGGCGGTTGGCGCCGGATTCCTCTTGCAGGTACGCCTGCGCCTGCGGGTCCAGCGGCACTGACCGCTCCTCTCACGGCTCCAGGAGGTGTACGCAGCTCGCCACCTGCCGGAACCCGATCGCCCGGTACACCCGGCCCGTACCGTCATCGCCCGGGGTCAGCCACGGTAGCGCGGCGCCGCCTTCGCGTACCGCAAATGTCGACGGTGTGTGCGGTCGCGAGCGGGCCGAAGCCACGCCGGCGGAAGTCCGGCAGGGTGCCGACCCCGACGATCTCGGTCACACCGTCCGCGGCCGCGGTCCAGGCAGCCATGGCGACCGGTTCGCCGCCGGTGCGCACAAGCACGCTGCCGCCCTCGGTCGCCGTCGCGGGTAAGGCGGTTGCCGAGTGGGGGCGAGTCGTACGGCACCGCGGCGACGTGTTCGGCAGCCGAATGCGCCTGCTCGTCGCGCACGAACTCGACCGTCGTCCCTGCGGGTGGCTTCGACCAGCTCGACGTGCACGCGCTTGGCGGCCTCGGCGAACGCGCGCCGTACGACGGACAGGCTGGCTTCCACCTCACCGTCGCCGGCCGGCGTGCCGGGCACCGCGTGCAGGACGACCGATGACACCCAGTGCGGACTGTCGTGCAGGAGGCCTACGAGCGGTCCGGCCGGCACGCTGCGCCGCGACCGCGCCGACGACGCTAGCTGGGCAGCGGCAATCCGTACGGCATCCCGCATGGCGGCAAGGATAGGGCCGGTCACGACCGCGATCACCGCGGAGTCCCTCGCCGATGGCGTCCCGAACCGCCGGTGATCACCACCCGTGGCCGGATCGCCACGCTCAACGTGATTTTCCATCCACATTGTCGCCGGAGGTGGTGCTTTTTCGCCCGCGTCGGGTTTACATTCCAGGTAGAGCTTCTGATGTGACCAGAACGGTCACCACGCTCGGCGGAACCAATCCGCCCACGAGCGGACCGGGCCGGCGATGCTGCGCCCCGAGCCATCGCCGGTCCGGTCGTCCAACTCCCACTGGATGCCTTCCACACCTGCGTCATGGGCGCCTTGAAGCGGGCAGTTCACCAATAGAGGTAGGCCTGCCAGGACCCTGAGTGGTCAGTGTGGCAAGTAAGTACTTGCTTAGGAAGTGGCCACTTGCTAGCGTGCGAACATGACCGAGACACCACGAACCAGTCACACCACGACGGGGTACTTTGCCGCCTTGAGCCAGCGGACCTACACGTTGCTCACCACGTACCGCCGGGACGGCACCCCGGTCGGCACCCCGGTACATGTCGCGTCGCCGCCCGGCGACGAGATCGGGTACTTCCGTACCTGGCACACGACGGGCAAGGCCAAGCGGCTCCGGCGCGACGGCCGAGTGGAGCTGGCACCGTCGACGTTCCGCGGCAAGCCGCTCGGTGCGAGCATACCTGCACAGGCACGCCTGCTCGAGGCCGCCGAGGAGAAACATGCCGCCGAGCTGCTCGCGGCCCGGCACCCGATCCTGCACGGCCAGCTCATCCCCCGCTACCACCGACTCCGCGGCTGGAAGACGCTGCACTACGAGCTCACGCCACCGCACGGCGCGGCCAGCTCGTGACGCGAGACTCGTCCCACTCCACCCGCGACCGCTTGACCACCGAGGCGATGCGTCTCTTCGGCGAGAAGGGATACGCGGCGACCTCGATCGCGCAGATCGAAGCGGCGGCCGGGCTCGCGCCCGGATCTGGCAGCCTCTACAAACACTTCGGTTCCAAGGAGGAGCTGCTCGGCGCTGGGCTGGACCGGCTCCTGCAAGGTTCCGGGGCGTTGCCCGCGAGGCTCACCGAAGCATCCGAGACGGCGTCCAGCCCGGAGGAAGTCTTCGCGGCGGCCGCACGGGCGGGGCTCGCGCGCATGGACCAGGACCGCGACCTGAACCGGCTTCTGTTCCGCGGCCTGGACTCCTTCCCTGCCCTGATGGCACGGTTCCGGGACGAGGAGATGCGGCGCGTTCACGAGGCTGTACGGGACATTCTCCAGCGCCTGGCCGGCCCCACCAACCCTTCCGGGGACTGGGACGCGGTCGCCGTCGTCCTGGTCGGTGCCATATCGCATTACTGGGTGCTACGCGACCTCTTCGGCAATCATCCCGCGAACGTCGATGAGGAGCGCCTCATCGACGCGGCCGCCCGACTGGCCGCCGCCGGTGTGCGGCGGAGTTAGGGGTCACAGGACCAGAATGAGTTCGAGCGGTCTGTGCCAATCGGATGGTCGCGCCGACGGGACTGGCTCTCAGTGGCTCTGGCCTCATCGAGAAGCGAGTTCAAGCTGCGGATACGCTGCCGACCCGTCCAATCGCAGACCGGTTGCGCTGCTTCCTCGACACGAGACTGCCACGCCCACCGTGAGGTGGAGGATGCTGCTAAGTGAGTTGTCGACAACTGGCGGGAGGACCAACCGCCCATCGGATGGGGATGTGCGACCCATCTGCCGGTCACGGCATGTCAACCATTTACGAACGCGCAACCGCGTGCGCCTCGGTGCGGCGAACGCGTCGTCGATGACCCGAACACCTCGTCGGCGGGCCCAGGCTGGCCGCAGGCCATCGCGGCGACACCGCCGACCGGGCGATACGCGGGCGGGTTGATAGTCCGCTGTATGGACCGCCCCGATGATCTTGGAGGCTGTGAGAGTTGGAAGGATCGGCCTCATGGCATCTGGCAAGACCTACCCGCGGGAGCTGCGGGAACGTGCGGTGGCGATGGTGTTCGAGATGAGAAGGGAGCGGGGTGTTACGCGGGGCTGTGTCGCTGAGGTGGCTGGCCAGTTGGGTATCAACAAAGAGACGTTGAGGAACTGGGTTCAGCAGGGCGAGATCGATGGTGGACAGCGCCCCGGGACGACTACCCAGGACAATGAGCGGATCCGGGAGCTGGAGCGGGAGAACCGAGAACTCCGCCGTGCGAACGAGATTTTGAAGGCGGCGAGTAGTTATTTTGCGAAGGAACTCGACCCCAAACTGCCGCGCTAGTCGAGTTCATTGATACCCACCGTGACCGGGCCGGGGCGCTCTGGGCCAGGAGGCTCGGGAAGGCTGGCCCTGGCAAGCCCCCTGGAGTCGGCTCAACACCGCCATCTGCGGCCCACCGCGGGTCGCGGCCACCTGACCACCGCCGCGAGACGGCCAGACCTGAGGAACCCAGTCACACACCGGCTGCAAGGCCGGCGGCCATTCCTGCCCTCGCCTCGATCTACCAGCACATACTCAGGCCAGGACGGACCCACCAACCCGATCGGTGGATCCGGGCTTAGCCCTGTGCGTGGCCGACGCTATCCCGCCGCCGCTTCAACCGCACGGCGGTGTTGGCGATGCACACCGCTACCATCGCCGCGACGAGCGCCCAGAACAGCCAGCTCGGCTACTGGTACTCCTCGCGCAGTGCCCACGTCTCGTTGACTGCGATCAGGGACGCGCCCGAGGCGACGAACATCCACGCGGACGCGGTTTCGCGGAAGTGCATGAGCTGCTCGACCTGCGTGGGGCTGAGGGTGTCCAGGACCGCGGTCATCTGCGCGCGGCGGCGCCGCGCGCGTAGGACGTACGCGACGGGCGGCAGCAGTAGCCACCATCGCGAGACGCGTGGGGGTCGCGGAACGTTGGCGACCACCCGTGCGAAGTCTTCGCGCTCGAGGTCCTCGTCGTCGAGCTCGAGCGCGGCCTGGTAGATCGGGCCGGCCACGAGGAGCCACGCACCGAGGAAGCCACACCACGCGATGAGCTGGGACATCGGCCGTGCTACTGAACCGAGCCGATGGCGCCGTCGCCCTGCTCGAGCATATGAGGCAGGAACTCTCGCACCAGTGCGACCGGTGCGTAGAAGTAGAGGGCCATGAAGTCCTGCGCGTGCTGCAGGTACAGCCCCGGCGTCGGCGGACGATAGCCATCGAGCGTCACACCGACAGTGTAGGGAGCCGTCACATCGCAGCAAATGATCGGAAACCTGTCCGCTGATCCATCGACAGGTGATTCGGTGCGATCATTTGCGCGTGGGTTGGAGCCAGAGGACGCTGCCTGCGGTGGCGAGGGCGTCGCTGGTGCAGGCGTGGTCGAGGGCGCTGATCAGCCGGCCGATGAACCGTCGATCTCGGGGGAACGCGGCGTCGGAGGTGTAGATCAGTGGTGGCACCGGTTCGCCGGCGACGGTGTGGTGGCGGCGGAGTCGTTCGACGTCGACCACATTGTTGGTGACCAGTGTGCGGGCGTGGGCCAGCAGTTCAGCGTCGGAGCTTTCTCGTAGAGCAGCCGCGGCGGCAACGGCAACGCAGTCGTGGCCGCGGGTGGCTAGCTCGGTGGCGATGCGCGGGTGGAACATCTCATCGAGCAGCAGGTGAGTACTCACCGGCCGAGCAGGGCTTGCTCGCGGTGCCAGCGTTGCTCAGCTTCGGTGGTTTCTGCCTCGGTACGGGCGATCCAGCCATCGATCTCGTCAGCAAAGGCCGCCCAGTAATCGATGGCGGCGTGGACCAGCCGAGGGGCGACACCGCTGGTGTCGGCGACCAGCTCCACCAGCGCTTCGGGGTCGAGGTCGGGTTCTGCGGTCCGGGAACTACGCACTGCTCGGGCGACCTCCCACACATCGGGTCCGCCGATGAGGCGAGCCCGACGTCCCGCCGGGCCGTCCCGGAAGATGATGAGGGGGTGTTCCTGGCCGCGCAGTGCCTCGTCAACCAGCAGGTTCGTGGCGGCTGAGGCGCTGAGCCCGGGATGGGCCGCCACGAACCGGGACAGCCGCGTCGCGACGGCTGAATCGAAACCGACAGACGCGGGAGAAGCCATACCTACAGCGTAGGTGCATGTCGTCGATGTCGCGAGCGAGTGTCCGGTAGGGGATCACCTGTATACATTCACCACAGGCCGCGGAGCAGCCGTTTATGGTCGGGTGCCGCGCTCTTGTTCGGCTTTCACCGCGGGCGTAGCTTTGGAGCCGGGGTCGATCCTTCACGGCCTTGGCAACCTCCTGGAGCGGAGTCTCATCATGCTCGAGCCCTACACCACCACAGTTGTTGGCGCGTACAGCGTCCCGCGCTGGTATGAGGTCCTGGAGAAGCAGGTCGAGGTCGGCGCGTTGAGCAAGGACGACATGGCAGACGCGCAGTGGCGCGCCGGCCAGGGAGCGATCGCCGACCAGGAGGCGGCCGGCATCGACGTTCTCAACGGCGGTGAGATGCACCGGCGTATGAACAACAGACACGCCCCGCCGAATGCCATGTTGAACTTCTTTTGGGTGCGGCTGCCCGGCTACAAGAAGGACCCGACCGCGGAGTACGGCCTCGAGACCCGGCCCATGCCGATCACCCCGAAGGACGAGAAGGTCTTCCACCCGTCCGCGGTGGTGACCGACCGGATCACCTACGGCGACATGGGGCTGGTCGAGGAGTTCAATTTCGTCTCTAAGTACGCCAAGGATCCCGACTCGGTGAAGGTCACCGTGACCGGTCCGCATATGCTCGCCAAGGCCAGCCACGACGAGTACTACGGCGACCTGAACCAGATGATGGATGACCTTGCCAAGGTCATCAATCAGAACCTCAAGGAGCTGGTCGCGGCCGGCTGCAAGCATGTCCAGATCGACGAGCCGCTGTTTATGGTAGGCGGATCGTCGCGGGAGGAGGTCGAGCACGGCATCGAGGCCGTCAATCAGGCCTTCGAGGGCGTCAACGCCACCAAGTGGCAGCACATCTGTCAGGGCAACTACGCGGTCGGGGAGCATTATGACGGGCAGATCGGGCACCGGTACTTCGACGTGGAGGGGTACCGCGCCGACCTGATCGGACGGATCGACTGCGACATCATCATGAACGAAGGCGACAAGACGCCTGAGTACCAAGGAAACCTGCGCAACCAGCAGCTGGCCATCGGCGTCGCCGACGTGCTCAGCCTGGACGTCGAGAAGCCGGAGCAGATCGTCGAGCGGGTCAAGACATGGGGGTCCTGGCTGCCTAAGGAACAGACCTTGCTCACCACCTCGTGCGGTTTGAATCACCTGCCGCGCGAGATCGCCCAGGGCAAGCTGACGGCCATCGCGGCCGGTCGTGACCTCCTGCGCCGTGGCTAGCGACCAAGACATCGCTAACGGGTAGAGGCTGAAGTGTCACGTCGTCGCCCGGGGGAAAGCTCCGGGCGGCGGCTACCGTTGCTTATCGGGCTCTTCCACCGTCGCATCGTTGAAACTCCGCTGGCGCAGGCGCGCCAGATCTTCCCGGGTCACTGCGTCCGTTTGTCGATCCGCCAATGAGACCAGATGATCTTGGTCCTCAGGCGTACGACAAGCCTTGGTCAACGGAGACGTTGTCGCCGTCAGTGGAACTGCTGGGATCGCCTCGCGGACCGTGACCGTCCGAGCAGGCGCCCCTGCTTGCGAGAGTGGCGGCAGGGCATGTATGACAAGAGGATGCCGTCCGCCTACAGTACCCGTGCGCTCACTGCTGACACCTGGCCGGACTTCGCCGCGCTTGTGGAGGCGAACAATGGCGTCTGGGGCGGCTGCTGGTGCATGGGTTTTCATCCCGAAGGTCTCGACAGGAGCAGCGCTTCCCAGAACCGCGAGGCTAAGCACGCACACGTGCGTCAAGGAACGATCCACCAGGTCCTCGTCTATGACGGCGAGGACTGTGTGGGCTGGTGCCAGTTCGGTTCTCCTGCAGAGCTTCCGACCATCAAGAACCTCAAGGCGTACAACAAGGAACTCGCCGAGCCACCCGACTGGCGGATTGGCTGTATCTTCGCGGGCAAGGGCCACCGACGCAGCGGGGTGGCGCGGGCAGCATTAGCCGCCGTTCTCGCTGCGATCAAGGAAGCTGGCGGGGGGCTCGTCGAGGCATATCCCGAACAGGTCGATGGCCGGGAACCCCAGCGAGGCGCCTACTTCCACACGGGCCCGGAGAACCTGTTCGAGGAATTCGGATTCGACCGCGACCGAAAGATTGCCAAGTGGCGCTGGGTGATGCGGCGACGCGTTCGGCCCTGATCATCGCCAACGCCGCGCGACCCGCCCTCCTCCGTGTTGCACTAGCCAATCGATCATTGAGACGTCAGCCTTGGTAGAGCCAGACCCAGTTGCCGCTGGGATCTGCGACCGCGGGGCAGTGGGGCCGCGCCGCCGTCCGCGGCACGGCACGCGACCAGGACCACATCCGCCGCGGCCAATGGGCGCATCGCGTGACCTGGGGAACTCAGCTAGGCGAGGTGGCGGCGTGGCGCGGGTTGCCGACCTGGACCCTGCCCGACGTACCCGACGTCCTGCTGATTGACCTGCCCGGACACAGCACCGCGCACGCAGGGATCGTCCTGCCGACAACCGGCGGGTGGTTTCTGCATGCCGGAGACGCCTACTTCTACCATGCCCAACTGGGCGGTAGTGGCGGTGTGCCACCCGCTGTGCAGGCCTTCACCGAGAACACCGAGCAAGACAAGCAGGCGCGGATCCGGACACAGGACTTGCTCACCGAGCTCGCCCGTCACCCGGACATCACGCTCATCTGTGCGCACGATCCCGTCGAGCTGCCCTCGGTCCCTGACCGCTGACGGCCCCTGGCACTCCGTCCATGAGGAATCGCGCGGGTGGTTAACCGGATAAGCCGGTTGCGCACCACATGATGTCGGCTGCGGGTCGGCGTTGTCGTGAAAGGGCGTCAGCGCCCGGTGCGGCTGCCGCGTGCGGGGTGACCCCGGCAGGTGCTCGACCGAACGCGGTCATCGTGGTGACCTCCCAGTGGGCGGGCACGCCGAACTCGGCGGCGAGGCCTTCTCGGTCGAACGCGCGGAACTGCCGGGCTGATAGGCCCATCGCCTGGGCCTGCAGCGTCATGTGGGCCACCGCCTGGCCGAGGTCGTAGACGGAGAACTCCGAGTAGTCCCAGTCGGTGTCGGCCACGAAGCGATGCGAGACGTTGGCCGTCAGGATGCTCGCTGTTGGCGCCCAGGCCGCGGAGCTCTTTGCCAGGTAGCGCACCAGTCGTTGATGGGTCGGCTCGCCGCGTCGGGCGATGATGAACGCCCACGGCTGGGAGTTACCCGCCGACGGCGCCCACCGGGCGGCCTCCAGCAGGGTCCGCACATCGTCCAGGCTGGCCTCGGCTGTGGTGTCGAAGACCAGCGGGCTCCACCTCGTGCGCAGCAATGGGTGTAGCCGCCCCTCGAACTTATCCTTCTCCATCAAGCCACCATGACTCGACGATGGCGACGAGGAGATTGGCTCGGCGGTCTTGGAACGCCTGAGCAGCTCACCGCGCCCACGAGGGCGGCGGCCAGCATGGCCGCAATCGCAATACGGTGCATTCGGGATCCTCCTCGTCGGTGGTCAGTGCCTCATTGAGCTATGACTCGATGGGACACGGACAAGTTCGTAACTCCCTCGCTGATCGATACGTCGTCCACGGTGCCGTAGCCGGAGAAGTGCACGTCGACGGTGTCGGCCCCGGCAGGCGGCGCCGCCAGCACCGTGCCCTTGGCGGGCCGGGCTGGATGTTGCGTCATTGTTTCTGCGCGTCGCTCGGCGGTGTTGCTGAGCGCACTTTCGGGAGGACTTCGGTGGCGAGTCGGTGTACCTGCTCGGTGTGGCGGTCTTCGTGGGGCATGAGGTTGAAGGTGTTGAAGCCGAGGTGGGTGTAGGAGATCAACCGGTCGGCGACGAGGTCGGGTGGTCCGGCGACGAGGTCGGGGTCTTCTGCACCGTCGGGTGGGGCGTCGTGGATGTGGACGGCGAGGTTGTAGGCGCAGGTGACCGCCTCGGGGCCCCGGCCGGCGTCAGTCGCTGCGGCCACAACTCGCTCGCGCATCCCGGGAGTCTGTGTTGGTGAGGCGAAGCCGAGCGAAGGGATCCACCCGTCGGCCAGTCGTCCGGTCACCGCCAGGGCGCGGGGTCCGTACGTGCCGAGCCAGATCGGTATATGCCGGTCAGGTTTGGGTTCGAGATCGGCGTGGTCGGTGTGGTAGATGCGACCGGAGAAGCTGAACCCCGGCTGGCTCCACAGTCCCCGGATGATCTGCACGGCCTCGCCCAGGCCGTCGACCTTGTCCCGGGCGCTGGGGGTACCCAGGCCGAATGCGCGGAACTCCTCGTCGGAGGAGCCGCCTCCCAGCCCAAGGATGAGCCTGCCGCCGCTGAGCGCATCCAGACTCGCGGCCATCTTCGCGACCATCGCAGGGGACCGGTAGGGCACGCCGAGCACCCGGGTCGCCACCCCGATCCGGGAGGTGGATGCGGCGACCCAGGTGAGCAGTGTCCAGGTCTCGAAACTGGAGCTGGTGCCGCATGGGTGATCGGAGGCGGAGACGAAGTCAAAGCCCAGCTGCTCGGCCTGCTGGGCCTGAGCGACGGGGTCGGCGCCCGGGGCCGCTAAGGTCGATAGCCCGACCCCGAACCCTATCGCGCTCATTGGTTGCCTCCCTGTTGGTTGATCCCGCGGGTCCGCGGGCGTGGCCTGGTGAGCTGGACGCTTCCGGCGGCAGCGCGCTGATCGGTTTCGATCGTGTAACCGGCGCGTTGGTAGAGCGCGATATTGCGGTCGCTAAAGCGCCCCGTCGACAGCACGAATCTCGTCACTCCTGGGGGTGCCTGGTTCTCGGCGTAGTCCAGCAGCCAGCGCCCGACGCCGTTGCCTGCCAGGTCGGGCGCGACCATCAACCGCCCGATCTCCCACGATGGCTCATCGGCGTGGGCCCGGACCGCCGCGACGAGCCGCCCGTTACGGCGCACGCACCAGACCCGCCAGGTCGCCGCCCAAGCGGCGAGGTCGGCGGCCGTCTCATGCAAGGCGGCGATCTGCAGGGTGTCGTTGGCGATGGCCTCCTGTACCCAGCAGCATCGCTGTAGCACCAGCAACTCGGCCAGGTCGGCCTCTTGCACACGTGCAAGGACAAGACCATCGACGGGTGGTCGCTCACACTCGATTATCTGTGACATGTCAACGAGCGTGGCAGACTTTCGATGACGTGTCAACGAGGATGCTAGAGTTCTGGTTATGGCTGTCGACTGGCTAAGCGAGGAGGAGGAGCATGCGTGGCGCGCCTTCCGAAGGCTGCTCACCGCACTGCCCGCGCGCACGGCTCGCGACCTCGCCGCGGACTCCGGCCTGTCGATGGCCGATTACGAGGTGCTGTCCACGCTGTCGGAGAAGCCCGACCGGCGGTGGGGATTGAAAGACCTCGCGGCCAAGATGGAATGGTCCCGCAGTCGCTTGTCACATCACA
>JBOHBN010000078.1:0-19132 GCA_050698355.1 Streptosporangiales bacterium
GGGCTCTTGTGACATGTCCGTGGGTGGGTTGGGCGTGTCTGTGAGGCGCACGCCGTTGCCCGGCCTAGGTTTCTGGGCTGTCAGTGGTCCAGGACCGAGGGGATGGGTAACGGCGTGCGTGGTGGCAGGGTATGGGCTCGGCTGATGGGTGTCGAGAAGACGGTCGTGGATGAGGTCGAGCTGGTCGAGGATGAGGAGGTGCTGGTCGCGCATGTGCGTCCTCATCGTCGGGAGCGGGGCCGGTGTGGGGTGTGTCGGCGGCGGTCGCCGCGGTATGACGGCGGGGATGGCCGGCGCCGGTGGCGGGCGCTTGATCTGGGTGCGATGCAGGCGTTTGTGGAGGCCGACGCGCCCCGGGTGCGCTGCGGCGAGCATGGGGTGGTGGTCGCGGCGGTGCCGTGGGCGCGGCACGGCGCGGGGCACACCTACTACTTCGATGACACGGTCGCGTGGTTGGCGACGGCGTGTTCGAAGACCGCGGTGCGGCAGCTGATGCGGGTCGCGTGGCGCACCGTCGGCGCGATCGTCACCCGGGTGTGCGCCGACATCGACGCTGTGGTGGATCGGTTCGCCGGGCTGGCCCGGATCGGCATCGACGAGATCAGCTATAAGAAGAACCACAAGTACCTGACCATCGTGGTCGATCACGACTCGGGGCGGCTGGTCTGGGCCGAGCCCGGCCGGGACGCCAAGACCCTGGCGAAGTTCTTCGACGCGCTCGGTGAGGACCGTTGCGCGCAGCTGACCCACGTGTCGGCCGATGGCGCGGAATGGATCGCCCGGCTGGTGCGCCAGCGTGCGCCGCAGGCGGTGCTGTGCGCTGATGCGTTCCATGTGGTCGGGTGGGCCACCGAGGCCCTCGACGAGGTCCGCCGCGCCGCGTGGAACGACGCCCGCCGCGGGGTCGACAGCACCGACCGAACCACCGCGGGTGGCCGGGTGATCAAGCTCGCCCGCGGCGACGCGAAGAAACTCAAACGCGCCCGGTGGGCGCTGTGGAAGAACCCCGAAGACCTCACCGACAAGCAGCGCGCCAAGCTGGACTGGATCGCCACGACCGACCCCCGCCTCTACCGCGCCTGGCTGCTCAAAGAGGGACTCCGCTGGGTGTTCCAGGTCAAAGGCGAGGCCGGCAAACACGCCCTCGACCGGTGGATCAGCTGGGCCAGACGCTGCCGCATCTCGATCTTCGTCGAGCTGCAACGCAAGATCGTCAAACACCTGCCCACGATCCACGCCACCCTCGAGCACGGCCTGTCCAACGCGTTGATCGAATCGACGAACACCAAGATCCGCGTCCTGACCCGCGTCGCTTTCGGGTTCAAAGACCCCCACGCCCTGATCGCCCTGGCCATGCTCGCCCTCGGCGGCTACCAGCCAGCCCTCCCCGCCGATAACCACCCACGGACATGTCACAAGAGCCTCAAATGAATACCCCCAATGGTGCTATTAGCTACGCCAGCGGACACGGCGGACAAGACACACCCCCACGCCAGCAACACGGCGCTGTGGGACTCGCAGGCCAAAGCCGCCGCTCGCCTGCTGCGGGGTCAGTCGTCGTCGCTCGCGGTCTCGCGGAAGAAGGCGTAGAGCAGGCTCGCGGTCACCATCTGCAATCCGCCCGCGAGCCCGAACGGCAGGCTGAGGCTCACCTCCTCGAACAGGTAGCCAGCGAGCGTCGGGGCGAGTGCGGTGATCGTCTGGGACAGTAACCGGGAGAAGGCAGCGACCCGGGCTCGCTCATGGGGAGGTGCGAGACCGATGACGAACGACTGCCGCAGCGGTAGGCCGATGCGCTGGCTGGACATGCGCACCAGGTAGACGGCGCCCGCGGCCCAGAACGTCGGCATCAGCGCCATCGGGATAAGCAGCAGCCCCTGTAGCAGCCTGGCTATCGCGATCGCGCGCACGGTCCCGAGCTGGCGGGCGACCCGGTCGGCGGTCAGGTTCGTCCCGATCGTGACCGCGTTGATGACCGCGAAAAGAGCGCCGATATCCGCCGTTCCGGCGCCGAACCGGCGATGGAACCAGAACGTGATGAACGGTCCGAACAGACCGACCGCGAGGCCGTTGACGCTGTTGATCGTCCACAGCCGCCGCAGCAGCCATTGTGAGCGCCTGCTGAGGGTGGAGCGTGCGCCCACGCCGGGCGCACGCGCGGGTGCGCGTTGCGCGGGTTCCCGCACGGGCAGGACGACCACCCCGGCCGCGATCCCGAGCGCCGCCATCACCCAGAAGGTCGTCTCGTACGGGCCGGGCCCGGAGAGGGTGGCGCTGCCTGGAACCTGCGGCAATAGCGCGAGCAGAGACCCTAGCAGCGCGCCCGCAGCGGACCCCGAAGCGAAGACGCTGAACAGCCGGTTCCTGGAGCGCGACGTGCTGAGCGCCGCCATCAGGGCCTGCTCCGCCGGCTGGTACGGCCCGACAACGCCCGAGCCCGCGCCGCTACCGCGGCCAAACGAGCCGGCCGCGGCTGCCGCGACGAGCACGACCGGGTTTGCCGTGAGCGCGTAGCCCGCCGCCGCGAGGCCGGTCACCACGGGAAGCCAGATCAAGAACGGCTTGCGGCCGAGCCGGTCCGACCACCACCCGATGGTGACGCTGAGGCCGGCCGAGACGAGCCCAACGGCAAGGAACACCCCGCCGATCCACACCGCGTCGTACCCGAGCTGGGCGAGGTACACCGGGACCACGATGCCGGACGAGGCCCGGACGGTACTCATCATGATCCGTGCGCAGAGCAGCAACAACGCACCACGGTTCACCGCGTCAGTCTTACCCATCCCGAGCCAAGCACCGCGTGCGGACCGAAACCGCTCGGAAGTAGCAACGGCTGGTGGTGGCGTCCCCATCGACGTCGATCTCGTGGTTGGAGACCCTGCGCTGCAGGCGTCGGGGCCGCGTCGAGCTCTCTAGCGCCTCGTCAACTGGGGTCGTGCCGCAATCGTGTCGGGTGGCGCGAGCCGGACCAGGTCAGCGGCGGCGACCGCGCGGGTAGCGGACCTTGATGTTGCCGCTACGCACCGTGCCCCGCACCCGCACCAGCGGCTTGCCCGGCAGTGGCGGGTCGGTCGCCTTGTTCTTGACGTTGCCCATGCCGGCCTGAGCGGCCTCGATCCGTACCGCCCAGCCACGCGGCAGGATGATCGTCACGTTGCCGGACCTCGTGCCCGCCTCGACGAGCACCTCGGAGTGCGCGCAGTCGGCCTCGGTGAAGTCGATGGTCACGTTGCCGCTCCTGGACCGCGCGGTGATGTGCCGCGGCACCATCCAGTAGCCGTTCTGCTTGACAGTTCCGCCCCGAGTCTCCAGCACCAGCGGCTCGACATCCACCCGCGACGATCGTTCGACCGTGGCGAGGTCGGCGAGGATCGGCGCGAGCTCCGCGTGGGTCTTCGCCGCATAGACCTGCTCGAGCCGCTCGCCCAGCTCGTCGAAGTCCAGCCGCCCGTCACCTGCGGCGTCGCGCAGCACGTCGGCGGCATGGTTCCTGTCGGCGTCGGAAGCGCGGACGGCGGGGGCCGACTCACCGCCGGGCTGCAGCTCGGGATCGGTCGTCACCGGCTCAGCTTCCGTCCGCATCGGACTCGGCGTCAACTTCGGTTACGCAGCTGTGCGTACGCCCGCGCTGGCGACGACCTGGGCTGCGCGCCAGCCAGTTCTCACGAGGGAAAGGCACTGTGGTCAGTAGTAGTGCCGCAACGAGGGCCACAGGCGTGACCACGGCTTACGGGGGGCAGCGCAGAGCCTGACAACGGCTCCCTGCTCCTCGTTGTCGATACCCACGCCGTTGTCGTTGTGTGCGGCGACCCGGCAGCCAGTAAACGCAGCGGTTATGGCACGGTCGCCGGCTTCTGCCACGAGGACCACCGGGCCGGTGCGACCGTCCGGTGGCGGTCCCCAGGCTGCGAAGGACATGTGGCCGGAGTACGGCTGGGGCAGGCCGAGCACCGGTCCGTACCGGGCGATCGCCCCGGCCTCACCGTAGTTCGCGGTGAAGATCACGGCCGTTTCGCGCTTTGTGGGCGGTACCTCCTGCCACACCGAGCTGACAGTGCGGACGAGTCGTGGCCAGCCGACCTGCTCCCCTTGTTCCCTGTTCACCGCAAGCACCGCCCCGAGCCGATCAGGAGGCAGGACGGGAAGCCCGACGACGGTCGAGACCACCGCTGTCGCGGTAAGGGCGATCCATAGTTCCCGCAGTTGCCAATGCTCCCTGCCCCGTCGCAACCAGGCGACGACTGGTTCCACGCCGGCAGCGAGGACGACGAGCAGGAGCGGCATCGTGTAGTACGCCTTACCGCCAAGCACGAGGACGACGGCGGCGAGCAATGGATACGCCAGCCCGAAAGCCCGCGCCCACCGCAGCGCCTGGTTACGCCACAAAGAAGCCAGGCCCACTATCCACAGCGGCACGTACGCCGGAGACAGGTACAGGAGCTGCAAGGGTATGAACATAATGCGGTTCTCGGTGCCGTCTTCAGCGCTGATGCCGGAGGCGACGGTGAGTTGGGGCCATCCGTGCTCGGCTTGCCACACCAGGTTCGGTGCAGTCACGAGCAGTGCCAGCACCACCCCGGCCGGCAACCACCAAGTGCGCAGGACGTCTCGCGGACCGACAGCCAGCAGCACGACTCCGATACACGCCACCAGTAGGACCACGAGATCCTTGTTCTCCAACGCCGCTCCCGTGAAGGCGCCGACCGCGAGCCACAGCCGCCGATCACCGCTGCGCAACAGCCGCAAGAGGGCCCAGCACACGGCGATCCACGCCACGAGGTCGAACGACGCGGTCGAAACCATATGAGAGACGACCAGCACGTACGCGGAGGTCGCCGTACACGCCGCCGCTACCACCTGCGCGACACGCCCACCGCCGAACTCGCGCGCCACAAGGGCGACCAGCAGCACCGCGGCTACGCCGGCCAAGGTGGCGACAACCCGCAGGCCGGTCGGGGAGTTGCCGAAGACCGTGGCGCTGAACCGCGCCAGCAGCGGCGTCAACGGCGGCTGGTCGACGTACCCCGCTGCCGGATGGGCGCCCGCGACCAGGAAGTAGAGCTCATCGCGGTGATAGCCGTACCGGCCCGATAACGCGGTCAGCAGTACTGCCGACGCAGCCGCGACGGCACCCACCCACCGCCACTCGAACCGGTGCACCAGGCGATGATGTCATCGCGCGGCCGCGCCGTGGGAGGTTTCGCAGCGCTCCAGCAGGTCGCGCAGCTCGCGCATGTCGTCGAACACGACCGCGCCTGCGGCCTCGAGCCACTCCGCAGGCGTGACGCCGCCCGCGTACCCGAACGCACACATTCCCGCCGCACGCGCGGCCTGAACGCCGTACTTGCTGTCCTCGACGACCGCGCAGGCGGAGGGCTGCACGTCCATCCGCTCCGCCGCGTGGAGGAACAGGTCAGGCGCCGGCTTGCCGTGCGCCACCTCGGTAGCGCTGAAGATCCGCCCGGCGAACCGCTCGTACAGGCCGGTACGCCCGAGCGTGTGCCGCATCTTGTCGTGGCTGCCGCTGGACGCCACACAGGTCGGCACGGTGAGCCGATCGAGGACGTCGACGATGCCGCCGACCGGGGTGAGCTCGGTCTCGATCGCGTCACGGTAGCGCCGGTCCAGCTCGCGCACCCACGTGTCCGGCGCCGGCCGACCCAGGTGCGCTTCGATCTCGCCGAACATGTACTCGTCCGAGCGGCCGACGAACCGTTCGATGACCTCGCGCTCATCCATTGGCCAGCCGAGCGCGGAGAGCGCTTCGGCGTCGATGCGTACGGCGATGCGCTCGCTGTCGATCAGCACGCCATCGCAGTCGAAGATGACGAGTTCGAAAGCCATGGGACCTAACGCACCGTAGCGGAACGACTGGACGGGAAGCTCATCCGGCCACGGTACGCGATGATCCGGTCGCTACGGCCGAAACGACGGGCATGCGACGTGGATCACCGCGTACGCTCACCGTTGCTCGACGCCCCGACGCCCCGATGCCCCGTCGCTTCTTGTGCGGACACCTCTGTTGGGTGTGCCGAGCCACCGATCGAGCCGTTCGAGGAGAGGACAACAGCAGAATGAAGAGGCGTGTGGGTCTAGCAGTCGCCGCTGCCGCGGTCTTGGCGGGCGTGACCGGGTTCGCCGCACCGGCCGTGGCTTCGACAACGGGCTCGCCGACTCCGGGCGAGAGCAACACTTGCACCGAGACGCCTGGCAGCCCAACACCTACCACTCCCACCCCGACGGAGACGACACCCACCGGGACGCCGACCGAGTCGACGCCCACGCCGAGCGAGTCGACCTCCACCGCACCGATCGAGTCGCCGCCGCAGTCTGCTCCCCCGGCGCCGAGCACCACGCCGTCGGAATCCCCCACGACTGCCGCGCCCGCACCGACGCCAGTCGAGACGAACGCCCCGGTCACCGGCTGAGGACCCTCCGCATCAGCGCTTGACCTGCCGCGGATCGGCCGACAGGCACCTGCTGAGATGGGTCGCCGCAGCCGCGACCTGCTGGCCCGCCCAGGTGAGCCTGCCGCGCAACCGGTACGACGGCGCGGAGATGTTCAGCGCCGCGACGATGCCGCCGCCGTGGTCTCGTACCGGTGCCGCGGCGGCGACCTGGTCGTCGCCTGACTCGCGGTCGACGAACGCGAACCCGCGGCTACGCGCGCGGCCGAGCCGATGCAGCAGGTCGTCCACGTCGTGCGGCGCGTTCGGCCCGTACCCGGCGAACGACGCGGCCGCGAGCAAGTCGCGTACCTCGCCGTCGGAGTAGTCGATCATCAGCACGCGCCCGGACGCCGTGCAGTGCAACGGCGCGGTGCGCCCGACCCACCAGACCGGTTCGACGCTGCGCTGCGGGCTCTCGCAGTGGATCGTCAGGACCTCGCGGCCGCGCAGCACGCTCAGGTGGACGCGCTCCTCGACGACCTCCACCAGCCGCCGCATGACCGGAGGCGCGAGCTCCCGTACCCGCTGATCACCAGCGCGGGCGGCGATAGCGAACAGGCGCCAGCCCAGCCGGTGGTGGCCATCATCGGTGCGGTCGACAAGGCCGACGTCGACAAGGGAACGCAGCTGGCGAGAGACGATGGACTTGTCACGTCCGAGTCGGCGGGCAAGGTCGGAGACGCCGAAGCCGTCACTGTCACCGTGCTGGGCATCGGCCAGCGCCTCCAGCGTCGCCATCAGCCGCGACGCCGCGGTCCGGTCGTTTTCGGTCATGGTGCCATGGTCTCGCCTCGATGTCGTCAGACCAACGATGCGTTGCACTCACCGCAATTACGTTTGGCCGCGCGTATCCGCGTCGCGGACCATCGGCTCATGCGCATCCCGTGGACGAAGCATTCGAGCAGGCCCTTCGTACGCTGGCTCACCTCCCGCCGCGAGGTCACCCGCACACAGGACCCTCAGGCCGCGCTTATAACGACACGTGACCGGATCCGCAACGACGCGTACACGGGCCTACGGTCGCCTGCGGATACGACGATGCTGCTCGGCGAGATGTCGAAGCTGACCGGAAACCTGGATCAGATGCTGGCCCGCGTCGACCGGTACCTGCGGCGCGAGCAGGCATCCGACCGGGTGGTCGCCGTGGAAGGCATGTTCACCGGCGAAGCCGACACGGCGGTCGATACGGCACACGTCTGGCTGGAAGAGGCAACCGTAGCGGCGCGCCAGCTGCGCGAGGCGATCGACAATGCCCAGATCGTCACCAGCGGGCTCGCCAGGCCCAGCCCCACCGAGCCCGTCCGGTCCCCCAGATAGGACGTCACCCGGCCACACCGGCGGCGAACACGATTCCGGCTGCGACGCCGACGCCCGTGCCGAGCCAGCGCAGCCACGGCCGTTTCGCGGCGTTGGTCGGGAGGTCACGCCACCGCACGACGGCGCTGAGCACACCAATGCCGCACAGCGCCCAGCCGGCCAGCCAGAACGGGATCAGCTCGTAGCCGAGGGCACCACCGGCGAACCCGACCGCGAGCAGGAACGCGCTCCATCCGGCGGTGCCGACGATGGTGGCGCGGTCCGGTGTCCGCCGTGGCCTGCGGCGCCAGCCGCCGCGTACGGTGGCGACCAGGGACAGTCCGGCGAAGAGCGGGAACGCGACGGCGAGCGCCGTTGGAAGCACCCTCGTGGGCCGATCCCCACCATGGCCGTGGCCGAGGAGCGCGACGCCGATGCTGTCGACGGGCACCCCGGTGTTGTTGAGCACGGCCACGACCCGCTGATGCTCGCTATCGAAGCCCAGGAACGCCGTACAGCCACCCGACGCGCCGTTGTGCCAGGTGAACGAGTCACCGTCCGACCCGCGCGTGGTGACCCAGGCGTACCCGATCCGGTCTCCGCCTCCGGCCGGATAGCGGGGCTTGGCGGCACCCGCGCCCGGGGCCGTTCCGGCCATGGTCTGCGCGCCGAAGCGCGCGAGGTCTCCCACGGTCGACCAGACACCCGAGCCGGCGGGCGCATACCCCGGGCTGATCCAGGAATCGACCCGGCGCCCGCTGCCGTCGTGGCCCACGGCGCGGCCTTCCGGCGGACCGGCGGCGGGGGACGGGATCACCGTGGCGTCCATGTGGAGTGGCTCGAGGACGCGTGTGCGCAACAGCTCGGGGTACGGCTTGCCGGCCTTCGCGGCGAGCACCTGGCCAAGGAACGCGAACCCGAGGTTGGAGTACGCGTAGTCGCCCTTGGTCGGCCGTGGCGAGTTCGCCGCGGCTCCGACCACATCCGCGGCGTCGGTGCTTCCGTACGGGTTCAACCCGAACAGGTTCCCCACGACCCCGGCGACGTACGTACGCGGACTGAGCGGCAATCGCGGCAGTCCGGAGCGCTGGCTCGCCAGCTGCGCGAGCGTGGCGTCGCCGATACCGCCCTTCTGCCAGTCCCGGCCGGGGAGCACGTCGCGGACCTTCTCGTCGGGCGTCACGATGCCGTCGTGCACCATGTCGGCGAGCACGCTCGCGGTGAGCGTTTTGGTCACCGACCCGATCTCGAACCGGGTGCCGGGGTGGACGGTCGTACCGGTGCCCGTGTCACCGAGGCCCGCCGTGCGCAGGTGGCCGTGGTCGAGGACGGCAACGGCGAGGCCGACGCGCTGCTCGCCGCTGGTGATGTCGCGCATCCGGCTCGTGAGAGCGCGGTCTCCGGTGGTGCCGTCGCCGAGTCGCGCGGGCCAGGGAGCGACGGCCGCCCCTATAACGAGCGCCAGCAGCGCGGCGAGGGTGAGACGGAACGCCTTCGTGCGGATCATCAGCGGTCGGCTCCCATCACGATCACGAGAAGCGGGACGACGCGCTCCCGTGGCACGGCGTACCTACCGCGGCCGGTCGACTTGAGCCACCCGGCCGCGACCAACTGGCGCAGGTGGTGGTACAGCTGCCCCGACGTGCCGAACCGCTCGTCAGCGCCGAGCTCGGCAGCCGTCCGTCGGCCACGCACGACCTCGAGGAGCAGCGCGAGCCGTACGGGGTGGGCGAGGGCGGAGAGCGTCGTCGCGAACTCTGACCAATCCCGCTCGACCAGGTCGGCGAGCAGCCTGCCCTCCTGCCACTCGTAGTGCTCACCGTCCCCGACGGTTACCGACCCGGTGAACAGCACACCGCCGGGCTCGCGGAGCAGCTCCTTCAGCCGGTGGAGCGCCCAGAACCGTTCGGCATCGGGCGTCTCGGCCGGAGCGGGACCCGTGCCGCCGGCCTCCAGCTCGGACAGCCGCGCCTCGACGCGGTCGAGACGGGCACGAAGATCGTCAGGCACGCAAGTACGTTATTACGTAATTCCGTGGTTAGCAATTTGCCGCGGCCGACCACCGCGTTGCGGAGACGATGCCGAGCCCACCGGCCTGGCGAGCCGTACCAGGCAGGGACGCAGCGTGCTGTACCGGCGTACGCCGCTCGGCGACGCGCTCGTCGCGGCGAACGATTGACCGCGGGAGCCATGACAACCCGCTGGCCGACCCGCGCGTGGAACGACGAGACCGAGCGCCGCGCCCCTGCGCCCGGTCCGGCGTGGTGTCCGAGGGTTCGGTCGGCATGGGCGACCGAACCCTCGGACGCAAGCAGCGGCCGCGGGCACACCGGTAGGCTTACGCGGGTGCGCGCACGGGTTACGGAGGGGCGGCTCGGCAGGACCCGCTGGCTGGGCGTCGCGGGAGAGCGGGACGAGGCGTTTCGCGCGCTGGGCGCAACCGCCGCTGCCGAGATCAACGGTGTGCTGGCGAAGATGCCCGAGCTTGCGGACCTGCAACGACGTACGGCCACACCCCCTGGGAGTGATGTGCTCGAGGGCGTCATGGCGGCGACCCGCGAGGGCCATGCCACGCAGCTCGCCGAGGTGCGTGCGCTGGCCGCTGGAGCGGGCGCCGATCCGGAGCTCGCGGTGCTCGCCAACCTCCGCGGTGACCTGGGCAGTGAGGACGGCACGGGTTGCTCGGACCTCGGCTGGCGCCGTCAGCGCTCGTACGTCGCGCACAACGAGGACGGCGCAAGCGCGCTTCGCGACCGGTTCATGTTCCTAAGCCTCGCGGTGGACGGCGAGCCACCGGTGTTCGTGGCCTGGTATCCAGGTTTCGTGCCGGCGAACAGCTTCGTAGTCACCGGGCACGGCCTGGTGTGGGGCATCGACCACCTCACCGTGCACCAGCCGCGCCCGGCACCCGGTCGGCACTTCGTCGCTCGGGCGCTGCAAGGATGCGCGTCGCTCGACGCCGCCGTGACCTTCCTCGCCGAGCATCCGAGCGCCGGCGGCTTCGCGTACACGATCGGTGAGTTCGGCACCGGACGGGTCGCCACCGTCGAAAGCGCCGCGGGCCGGCACGCAGTCACGCACGCCGACCCCGACGACCGGCCGCTGCTGTGGCACACCAACCACGTCAAGTACGTCGAGGACGCGGGCACCGGGACTAGCGAGAACAGCGAGGCACGCGGCTGCGTGCTCGACGACCTGTTGCCGCCCGCCGACGAGCCGGATGCCGCGTGGTTCCTCGAGGTGCTCGCCGGTGCACGGGTGCCGCACGGCGTTCATCGACCGTACGACCCCGACCAAGGCGGCATGACGCTCGCCACCGCGGTCGCCGACCTCACCGCGAAGAAGGTCGCGGTGCAACCGGCTGCTGGCAGCGTGCAGACGCTGCCGTTCGAGGCGCTGCTCGCGGGACCATAGGAGCGGTTGTGGCGCTGTTGCCGCGATCCGCTCTTAGTTGTGCCGTACCGATCTAATCGTCAATTGCCGTACGGCATGACTCGAACACGCTGATTGCGGGTCCGGCAGATACACCGCGTAATAGCTGTCGGGCGGGTAGACCCGCAGCCCACGCGCATGCGCCGGCCGGCAGTCTCGGCGGGCATAAGCGCCCTCGTCGGTGATCCGCAGCACCGCCGACGCGCGGTGCCCCGGTGCGATGGAGATCCGCTTGGGCCGGCTCGACTTGGCACGGCGGGCCGACAACCCGACCTGATGGCCGTCATCGCCGGCAACGAAGGACACACCGGGGTGCCCATCGAGGGTGCACCGCGAGCCGGAGGTGTTCTTGAACACGATCCGGGCGTAGACGCTGCCGGCCGTCCCTTCCGGCCTCCCCAACCGCACCGCAAGCTGCGAGTTGTGGCAGCGCGTGACCGAGCTACGTGCCGCAGTTGTTGTGCCGGCCGCATGAGCCGGGCCGGCGAATACAGTCAGCGCCGGCACCAGCGCCGCGAGCCCGATCAGGCCCGTCCGCATCGCACTCCCGCGCTTGCAAACCTTGAACACGTTCATTGACTTACGCCTCCCCGAGCGACCCCGGGCTACCGAAACCAGCGCGCTGGTCCCGAGCTCCCGGTTATACCCACAAAGACGCGCAGCCGCCTGGTGATGGTTGTCCCGCGGCAGCGCGGAAGTTGGTGTGATCGCCGGTATCTACGTCGAACCGGGCTGATCTGACGGATGTCATGCGCAGTCGTCGACGAACGGCATTGGCCGTGCCGGGGCGGGTACCCGACGCTCTGCTTATGCGTCGAATTCTGCCAGCCGTCGGGTTGTTCTTTCTATCACCGCTAGTTGCGGAGTTTCTGCTCGGTGACATCCCGATCACCGGGCTGTTCGCCCTGGTACTGGTCGGCCCTATGTACGGCGGCGGGGCACTGTTGATCCGCGAGGTGTGCCGGCGCGCGGGATGGGGTTGGCCCAGCATGCTGGCGCTCGCGGCCGCGTACGGCGTGCTGGAGGAGGGGGTGGCAACCCAGTCACTGTTCAACCCGCACTACTACGGCATCCACGGTTTGCTCGACCCCGCGCACATTCCGGGGCTGGACATCGGCGGGCAGTGGACGGTCTTCGTCCTGACCTTGCACACGGTGTGGAGTATCAGCGTGCCGATCGCACTCTCCGAACTGGCCACCCGCGAGCGCCGCAATACACCGTGGCTCGGCAAGGTCGGCCTCGCCGTGACCGCAGCGCTGTTCGTCCTGGGCGTCTCCGTCAATGCAGTAATGTCGATCGCGCAGGACCCATTCGTCGCATCGCCGATCCAGTTCGCTGCCGCAAGCATCGTTGTTGTCGGGCTCGTCGCCGTCGCGGTGTTCATCGGGCGCACGCACGCCAGGCCGCGTGGCACCGGCGTCGTGCCGTCGGCGTGGTTGCTCGGCCTGATCGCGCTCGCGGTCACCAGCGCATTCGAGTTCAACGACGTGCTGCCACCTTGGGTGTACGTCGCCCTGGTGCTCGCCGCGTACGCGGTTGCCATCGCGTTCGTTCACCACCAGTCCAGGCAGCAGACCTGGACGCCGATGCACGAGTACGCGCTCGCGGCGGGCGCACTGCTCACCTACGCCTGGCACGCCTTCACCGCCCCGACGCTCTTCCCCGCATCGCACGCCGCGGTCATCGCCAGCCACATCGTCTTCGGCCTCGGTGCCGTCATCCTGCTCGTGCTGATCGCCCGCCGGGTCCATAACACAGCGCAGGTCGCGGGCCCGGTCGCCACAGCGTCTCGATCGGCGGTGTAGCTCGCGGCTGCTGGCATGTCGAGTGGTCAACGACGACATGACACAGGCTGCGCCACGTGTCGGCAGTGACCACTCGAAGGTTGGTGCGGTCCAACGAGCGCTTACCATGGAGATCGACAGTCGCAGGGGCGCAACGCTACCGCCACAGCAGCCGCGGCTACGGTCGCTGACCCGAGTGTGGTTCAATACTCTGCGTGAACAGCACGCAGTCGAGTGACGTCGCGCGCCCAGCGCCGCGTTCCTGCGTGCTCGTGTCCTGTTGTTGTCGCTGAATTCCTCGTACCCCTCTTCACGCACCGGCCCGTCGGGCCCCGGCACGAGACGAAGCGATGACACTCCTCCTTCCCTTTCCCGCGACAGCTCCGGCAGAGCAGGACCTGCGCGGTCGTACGGTTCTGGTCTTCCACGCCCACCCGGACGACGAGGCGATCTTCACCGGCGTCACGATGCGACGGCTCGCCGACGCCGGTGTCCGGGTGGTGCTCGTGACGGCTACAGCCGGCGAGCTCGGCGAGGTACTCGTACCACTCGACCACGGCGAGCCGATCGCCCGGCGTCGTGCCGCAGAACTCGAATGCGCCGCGGAGATCCTCGGCGTCGCACGGCTGCACCTGCTCCCATACCGGGACTCCGGCCTGCCCCGATCGCCTGACCAGCACCACCCGGACGCGCTGGTGCGTGCCGACCCGTGGCATGTCGCGTGGCGCCTCGCCGACATCGCGGTCTCCGAGCGCGCCGAAGCGCTCGTGCACTACGACCGTCTCGGCATCTACGGGCACCCCGACCACATCGCCGTCCAGCGCATCGGGGAGACCGCCGCACGGCTCGCCGGTCTCGGCGCGTACGAATCCACCGTCGACCGCGAGCACTTGAAATTCGCCGGCTCCGACGCGCACCTGATCCACGCCGCGTCCCGGGCAACCGCGACCGTGTACGGGCACGTCACCGCGGAGATCCCGCTCGCGATCGCGGGCAACGAGCACGAGATCGAGGCGAAGCGGGCGGCTATCCGCGCTCACGCCAGCCAGGTGCGGCCTGCGGCGATCGACCACGAGGCGTTCCGCGACGCCTACGAGCTCGAGTGGTACATGCGCAGCGGGCCGTCCGGCCTGCTCGACCGGCTCGGCAACGCGCACGCCGTGGCGTGAGCACGCTTGCCTCGTGGTTACTGGCGAGTAACATGGAGAATGTTACTCGCCAGTACTACCGCTCGGAGCCGCCCGATGAGCCACTACAAGAGCAACCTTCGCGACATCGAGTTCAACCTGTTCGAGGTGTTCGGGCGCGGTGAGCTGCTGGGACGCGAGCCGTTCGACGAACTGGACGAGGAGACCGTACGCGGCATCCTCGCCGAGGTCGACCGGCTCGCGACAGAGGAGCTCGCCGGTTCGTTCGCCGACGGCGACCGCAACCCGCCGGTATGGGACCCGCAGGCGCGCAGCGTCACCGTGTCGGAGAGCCTGCGCCGCTCGTACCAGGCGTGGATGGACGCCGAGTGGTGGCGGCTGGAGATCCCACCGGAGCTCGGCGGCACGCTGGCACCGCGCAGCCTGAAGTGGGCGGTGACCGAGCTTGCCCTGGGCGCCAACCCGGCGGTGCCCATCTACGCCAGCGGGCCGAACTTCGCGTACGTGCTTCAGCGGCTCGGCACCCCCGAGCAACAGGCGCTCGGGCAGCTCATGCTCGACAAGGGATGGACCGCCACCATGGACCTGACCGAGCCGGACGCCGGCTCCGATGTCGGCGCGGGCCGCACCAAGGCGACTCAGCAGGGCGACGGCAGCTGGCACGTCGAGGGCGTGAAGCGGTTCATCACGAGCGGGGAACACGACCTCGCGGAGAACATCATCCACTACGTCCTCGCCAGGCCCGAGGGCGCCGCCCCGGGCACCAAGGGCCTGTCACTGTTCCTCGTACCCAAGTTCCACTTCGCGGCCGACGGCACGCTCGGCGAGCGCAACGGGGTGTACGCGAGCAACCTCGAGCACAAGATGGGCCTCAAGGCGTCTACCACGTGCGAGCTGCGGTTCGGCGAGGACCAACCAGCTGTCGGGTACCTGCTCGGTGGCGTGCACGACGGCATCAAGCAGATGTTCATGATGATCGAGTTCGCCCGAATGCTCGTCGGCACCAAGGCGATCGCGACGCTCTCCACCGCGTACCTCAACGCGCTCGACTTCGCGAAGGAGCGCGTGCAGGGCGCCGACCTGACCCAGCAGACCGACAAGACCGCGCCCAGGGTGACGATCACCCACCACCCCGACGTCCGGCGCATGCTGATGCTGCAGAAGGCGTACGCGGAGGGCTTGCGTTCGCTGGTGATCTACACCGCGACGTACCAGGATGCTGTGCTTGCCGCCGAGACCGAGGGCCGCGTCGACGAAGAGGCACACCGGATGAACGACCTGCTGCTCCCGATCGTCAAGGGCTTCGGCTCGGAGAAGTCGTACGAGCTGCTGTCGGTCGCGCTGCAGACGTTCGGTGGCTCCGGGTACCTGCAGGACTACCCGATCGAGCAGTACATCCGGGACGCGAAGATCGACACGCTGTACGAGGGCACGACCGGAATCCAGGGCCAGGACCTGTTCTTCCGCAAGATCGTGAAGGACAAGGCGCAGGCGCTGACCAAGCTCGGCGGCGAGATCAAGGAGTTCGTCGAGAGCGCCGCCGGCAACGGCCAGCTCAAGGAGGAGCGCGCGGCGCTCGGCCGGGCGCTCGAGGACGTGCAGGCGATGGTGGGTCAGATGTTCGGCTGGGCGATGGCGTCCCAGGAGGCCGACGCCACCAACGAGCTGTACAAGGTCGGCCTCAACACCACCCGAGCCCTCACCGCGATCGGTGACGTGCTGGTCGGGTGGCTGCTGCTACGCCAGGCCGACGTCGCGTTGGCGGCGCTGACCGGTGGCCCGTCGGAGCGGGACCGGCGGTTCTACGAGGGCAAGGTCGCCGCGGCCCGGTTCTTCGCGGCCAACCAGCTGCCCCGGATCCGCGCCGAGCGCAAGGCGCTCGAGGCCACAACACTCGACCTGATGGAGCTGGACGAGAGGGCGTTCTAGCACCGGGCGGCGGCGTGGCCAGGCGCGGCGCGGGTGTTGCTAGCGTTTGTGGGGCAGACGCCGTAACTACCGGGAGCGCGCATGAACCAGCCAGGCGACCACGGCTGGCAGGCACCCGACGGGCCCGACGAGCAGCATCGCGACCAGGGACCGCCACCGTCGGAGTGGTTTGGGCAACTGCCGAGTACGTGGCCCGAACATGCACCGCCCCCGCGTCCGCACGCCGCGGCACCGCCTCACCCCGTAGCGCCGCCGCCGTACGGCGGGACGCCGCTGCCACCGCCGGTGCCGCCGGGTCGGCCAGTGCCTCCGGGTGCGCCCGGATGGGTCCAGCCGGTCGCCTGGAGACCGGCTCCTCCGCCCCGCCGCGTCGCTCCGCCGGTGCCGGTGCCCGAGTCACAAGATGAGGGACGCCCGCCACCGCCGAAGATGCAGCTACCGCCGGTGCCCGGCTACCAGACGAGGGCGCCCGAACTGCCGACAGCCAGGCGGGTGCCCGGCGATCTTCCGCTGGTGATCCGGCCGCGGGTCAGCCGGTGGGTCCTGCTGTTCGTCACCGGTATGCTCGTCGTCGTCGGCGTGCCCACCGCTGTGGTGTTCGCCAGTGCCGGCTGGCCGGCCGCGCTGCTCACCCTCGCCGGCACCCTGCTCGGATACACGCTGCTGTGCAGCTTCGTGATCTACACCCAGGCCTCCGGGGGGCCGTTGCTCTCCGCCGACCGTGACGGCGTGTGGATCAGGGCCCGCAAGTGGCCGGTGAAGGCGGTGCGCGTCCCGTGGGAGCTGATCGCCGAGGTCCGCACCAAGCGCTGGCTCGTGGAGAAGGTGCTCTGCGTCGTCCCCCGCGACGACCGGGTGGGCCGGTTCAGCGACCTGTGGTCGGCGGGCGACCAGATGATGAACACCGCGTACTTCGGTACGCCGCTCACCGCTTCGGTGGTATACGGCGACACCCCCGAGCAGGATGCGTTGTGCAGGCTTTCGGAGCTGTCCGCCGGCCGGTCCCGCATCCGCGTCCCGACCTGACGACACCCGCACGGTACTGATGTGCCCCCGCCCAGCTGGGCGGGGGCACATGTAGCGGGTGCAGCAGACGGTGGCTACTTCAGCCACGCCTTCCACACATCCTTGTTCTGGTCCATCCACTTGGTCGTTGCCTTGGCCTGAGCTTCCTTGCCCTTGCCGGCGGCCTCGCGGGCAGCCTCAAGCGACTGCAGCTGGTCCGGGGTCATCTTGAAGTTCTGGAGCCAGCCGGTGACCTTCTTGTTGCTCGAGGCGAACTGCTTCGAGGTGATCGTGTGCAGCTTGTCCGGCTTGCCCCACGCGTTCTTCGGATCCTTCAGGTAGTGGATCTTGTACTTCTTGAACGCCCAGTGCGGACGCCACAGCGTCACGACGATCGGCTTGTGCGCGCCGATCGCCTTCTGCAGCGCGGCGAGCATCGCCGGCGTGCTGCTCGGCACGACCGTGTATCCGGCCTGCTTCAGCCCGTACTTCGGTACGACCTTGCTCTTCAGCGCGTGCATCTCACCGGCGGACGCCTCGATGCCGGTGATCTTCCCGTCGAACATCGATGCCTTACCCTTGAGATCGCTGAGCGACTGCAACTTCACGTAGTCGGGTACCGCGAGCCCGACGTCGGCAGGATGGAACCAGATGCCGTCGTCGTGCACCTTGTCGCCGTACTTCTTCCAGTAGTTCGCGTGGATCGTCGGCAGCCAGACATCGAAGAACATGTCCAGGTCACCGGTCGCGACACCGTTGAAGAGCGGGCCGGCGTCGAGCTGCTTGGTGTCGACGGTGTAGCCCTTCTTCTCCAGGATCTGCTTCCACACCTCGGTGGCGGCGAGATCCTCGTCCCACGGGATGTAGCCGATGGTGACGGTCTTCGACGCACTGCTGCCGCCACCGCCGCCACCGCCCGAGTTATTGCTCGTGCCACCGCCACATGCTCCCATTGCCAGCGACATCGCGCCCGCGACGGCGACGGCCGCGACGGCACGCCGCATCCTTCTCGTTCGCACTGTGACTCTCCTCGCCTTCGATTCTTACTACCTATTCGTGCGTCACTCCCTGGCGGTTCAGCCGCTGCCTCCGCCTGCGCCAACCGCGCCCCGGCGACCCTTCTCCATCGCCTCGGCCATCTCCCGCTCGTCGTCCCGCTCGACGTCGCCGGGCGACCGCGGGGCCTTCGACCGCCTCCTGCCCCGACGCTGCGACAGGTCGGCGAGACCACCGGTCAGCCGGTCCAGGTAGATCGCGAGGATCACCACCGAGATGCCGGCCTCGAACCCACCCGCGATGTCGAGACTCTGCAGTCCCGCGACGACGGGCACACCGAGGCCGGGCGCCCCGACAAGCGCCGCGACGACGACCATGGACAGCGACAGCATGATCACCTGGTTGATGCCGGCCATGATGGATGGCATCGCGAGCGGGAGCTGCACCTCACGCAGGATCTGGCCGGGCTTGGACCCGAACGCGTGTGCGGCCTCGACGACCTCGCGGTCGACCTGCCGGATGCCCAGCTCGGTGAGCCTCACCCCGGGCGGGATCGCGAAGATGATGGTGGCGACCACGCCCGGCGGTTTGCCGATGCCGAAGAAGAACACGGCTGGGAGCAGGTAGACGAAGACCGGCAGCGTCTGCATGAAGTCGAGCACCGGGCGTATCACCACGCTGGCCTGGCGAGAGCGCGACGCCAGGATGCCGACGGGCACCCCGATCGCGACCGCGATGACCGTAGCCACGATCACGAGCGCCAGCGTCATCATCGCGTCGCTCCACAGGTGCATGCTGTCGATCAGCAGGAACGCGATGGCGGTGAAGATCGGTAGGCTCGGCTTGCGCTTCACCACGAGGGCGATAGCGACCAGGATCGCGGTCATCAGGTACGGGTGTGGAGCTTGTAACCCGCCGTCCACATGCACCACGAGGAAGTTCAGGATCGCGGCGATCCCGTCGAAGAACGCCGCCACGTTCGTGGTGAGCCAGTTGATGATGTCGGCGATCCAGGCGCCGAGCGGGATGCGCGGTAGCTCAGGCACTGCCGGTCACCTTCTCGGGTTGTTGGGTCGCCGTAGCGTGCTCAGGT
>JBOHBN010000079.1:0-3294 GCA_050698355.1 Streptosporangiales bacterium
GCGATCCAGGTCGCCGACCGGTGGCATCTGTGGCACAACCTCGGCCAGCACGTGGAAAAGACCGTCGCCGCGCACCGCGCCTGCCTCCGCGAGCCGGCCGAGGAGAGCGTCCGGGAGCCAGCGTCGGCCGCGGAGCAGGCCAGTACCGACCCGCCCACACCGGCGCCTGAGCCTCGCCTGGTGACCCGCACCCGCGGACGGTACGCCGCGGTGCAACGCCTTCTGGATGCCGGCTACTCGCTCGCTGCGATCACCCGCGAGCTGGGCCTGGATCGGCACACCGTGCGTCGCTTCGCCCGCCGCCAGCGGTCTCGAGGAGCTGCTCGCGAAGAGCACCAGCAAGGGCGACCTGTTGGACCCGTTCAAGCCGTACCTGCACCAGCGGTGGAACGCCGGCGTCACCGACACCGCCGTGCTGTGCGCCGAGATCCACGCCCAGGGGTATCGCGGCAGCGCCCAGACGGTGCGCCGCTACATGCGCCCGTTCCGCGCCACGCGTGTCCGCGTACGACCTCATATGTAGGAACGCGTACTACCTCACGTGTAGGAGTCGGTTCGACTTGATGTGACGGTGGTGTGTTCGGCGAGTCGTGTCCGTGCTCGCCTGTGGAGTTGATCACCCTTCGAGTTGTCAGCGGTCAGGCAGACAACCCGAAGGGTGACACCTTCATGGTCCTGGATGAGGAGTCCTGGATGAACATTCGTCGTTTCCGCGCCCTGCACGATGCGGGCGCAACCTATGCCGAGATCGCACAGGAGTGCGGTGTGGATTGGCGTACGGTCAAGAAGTACCTCGAACCCGACGCGCCGGCGTCACCGCCGCGGGCGTCGTCGCGAAAGGACAGTCAGCCGCGGGTGATCGACCCGTTCGCGGGGGTGGTCGATTCGATGCTGCGCGCCGAGGTCACGATCAAGGCGTCGGTGGTCTTTGAGCGGCTCGTCGCCGAGTATGGGTTCGCGCACAGTTATCAGCGGGTCAAGATGTATGTGGCCGAGGCTCGCCCGCGGGTCGTCGCTGAGCTGGACGGCGGTGATGAGAACCGGCTGCGTGGGTTGCATCGCCGGTTCGAGCTGGTGGCGGGGGCCCAGGCCCAGGTCGATTGGGGTGAGGAAGGGGCTCTGCTGGCGCATGTCGGCGTCCCGCGGGTCTACTCGTTCCACATGGTGTTGTCGTATTCACGCGACCCCTTTTGTGTGTATACGACGTCGATGGACCTGGTCACGTTCTTCGACTGTCACCGGCAGGCGTTCACCCATTTCGGTGGAGTGCCCGGCACGATCGTGTATGACCGCACCAAGACCGTCGTGAAGCGGCACGTGGCACCCCGGCAGGCGGTGCCGCTGCACCCGGAGGCGGCGGCGTTCGCCGCGCACTATGGGTTCGAGGTCGACGTACTGGCCGCGTATCGGCCGCAAGGCAAGGGCAGGGTCGAGCGTCAGGTCGACATCGTTCGTGACCACGTGCTGGCCGGGCGCGGTTTCGACTCGATCGATGAGCTCAACGCCGCGTTCGCGGCCTGGCTGCCGATCCGCCGCGCGCAGACCCACCGCACCCACGGGCAGGTCATCGCTACCCGAGCCGAGGCAGATCGGGGAGCGCTACGGCCGCTGCCGACGCTGCCGTATGTCGTCGCCGACCACCACCTGCGGCGGGTCGGCAAGGACTGTCTGATCTCGTTTGATGCCAGCCTGTACTCGGCGCCGGCCACCCTGGTCCACGCCGGCCAGTACATCCAGGTCCGGGCCAGCGCCGAGACGGTCACGATCTGCGCCCTCGACGTTGACGGCGGTGGCGTGCTGGCCCACCATGCCCGCGCCCGCCGGCGGGGGTCGTGGATGGTCGATCCGGCGCACTGGGACGGCCTGCCCGATGGGCACACCCGCGCCACCTGCCTCGAGCAGGGCACCGACCCGGTGCGGGGCGAGCCGGGCGAGCCACCAGCCGGTGGCCTCAACCCGCTGTCCACGCTGCTGGCGACCAACCCGGCCGCGGCCAGCCCGGTCACCCACCGGGCACTGGCCGCCTACGACCACGCCGCCGAGCTGGTCGACCCCGACACCGACGGGGAGGCCACCCGATGAACATGCACGCCTACCGCCGCTGCGACGGGGCCCGCATGACCGCCGCCGACCTGGCCGCCTCGGTGCCGATCCACCCCGGCGAACTCGAAGAACTCGCCTGGCCAATCGATCTGGTCGAGGACTGGCTGCTGCACGCCAGTAACGACACCCGCACCGAGCTGGGCGCGTTCCTCATCGACCTCACCGGCCACCATCTCGGTCTCGGGCCCGCCGCGGTGATCGAGCAGCTCGGCCAGGCCAGCCTCACCCTGCACCGCCTCATCAGCGGCGCCAAGGCCCGCCGCCGCTGAACCCCAGCACCCACAGGTGAGCCGTCACCCCGCACCGGACCGGTCCCACAGTCCAGCCTGACCGCCGACACCCGGCCCGGCGCGGGGACAGCCACCACACCAACCCAGGAAAGAGAACAACGACCATGAATGAACTCACCACGACCCGCATCCGCGACACCGCAGCACGCCTCGGCCTGCCCCACCTCGCCGACCACCTACCCGACCTGGTCAAACGTGCCGAGACCGACCAGATGGGCTACCTGGACTTCCTCGACCTGGTGACCGGCGAAGAAGCCGGCATCAAAGACGACCGCCGCTTCCGCAACGCGCTACGACTATCCCGGCTACCCCACCACAAGACCCTCGACGACTTCGACTTCACCTTCCAACCCGACCTCGACGTCCGCAAGATCCGCGACCTCGCCGCGCTCGGCTTCATCGAAGCCCACGCCAACCTCGCCCTGCTCGGCCCGCCCGGCGTCGGCAAGACCCACCTCGCGGTATCCCTCGCCGTCGCCGCCTGCCAGGCCGGGTACTGCGTCTACTTCACCACCCTGAACACCCTCGCCGGCAAACTCCGCGCCGCCGACACCGCCGGACGCCTCGACCGTCAACTCCGCCCCTACCTGCGACCACACCTGCTGCTCATCGATGAGGTCGGCTACCTCCCCCTCGACCGCGTCGACGCCAACCTCGTCTTCCAGCTGACCTCCCGCCGCTACGAGAAAGGATCAACCATCATCACCAGCAACAAGTCCTTCTCCGAATGGGGCCAGGTCTTCACCGACGAAGTCCTCGCCACCGCCATCCTCGACCGCTTCCTGCACCACTGCGACGTCCTCACCATCAACGGTCCAAGCTGGCGTCTCAAAGACCGACTCACCAACGACCCCAACAACCCACCACCCACCGACACCCCATGATCAACGAACTTGCCATA
>JBOHBN010000080.1:0-1872 GCA_050698355.1 Streptosporangiales bacterium
CGGTTCAGCTCGTACAGCGTAGAAAGAAATCCTCACACTCCGTAATCCCTCACGACGGCCATCTCCTATAGTCCGAATTGACTAGTTCCGCGCCGCCGGTCGGGTATCCACGGCACCGTCGCCGGGCTCCCGGCCATGCCATCGGCATGCCTTACCCTGGACCAATGCAGGGCAACGACTCACCGATGCGCCTCATGCGCGATCTCGCGCTCCTTGTCGTGCTGAGCCTGGTCGCCGGCGTCCTCGTCGCGGGCATCGCCTTGCCCGCCGTCGGCGGTGCGGGCCTCCTCGGCAAGGTGGGCGCCGACAACTTCGAGCAGCTGCCCAGCAACCTCGCGACGCCGCCGCTGCCGCAGCGTTCGCGCATCCTCGCCAAGAACGGCAAGGAGATCGCGTCCTTCTACAGCGAGTACCGGGTCAACGTGCCGCTCGCGAAGGTCGCCCCGGTCATGCGCAAGGCGATCGTCGCGATCGAGGACTACCGCTTCTACAACCACGGCAGCATCGACTTCAAGGGCACGATGCGCGCCTTCCTTCAGAACCAGACGAGCGGCAGCACCCAAGGCGGTTCCACGCTGACGCAGCAGTACGTCAAGCTCGTCCAGGTCGAGCAGGCCGACAGCCCCAAGGAGGTGCGCGAGGTCACCAACCGGGAGGGCGCGGCCGGGTACGGGCGCAAGCTGCAGGAGCTGCGCTACGCGGTCACGATGGAGAAGAAGTACTCCAAGGACGAGATACTCGAGCGTTATCTCAACATCGTCTACTTCGGCGACGGCGCCTACGGCATCCAGGCAGCGGCGAAGCACTTCTTCTCGAAGGATGCGAGCGAGCTCACCCTCTCCGAGTCCGCGGTGCTGGCCGGGCTGGTGCGGAGCCCGTACGCGTACGACCCGACCGAGCACCCCGATACCGCCAAGACGCGACGCAACACTGTGCTCCAGCGGATGGCCGACACCGACGCCATCAGCCGGGCCGCGGCGGACAAGGCGAAGAAGCAGCCGCTGGGTCTCGACGTCACCGACTTCCCGAACAGCTGCAACCAGGCGGGCGGCAGGCTCGGCTTCTTCTGCCAGTACGTCGTCGAGGAGATCAAGCAGAACCCCGCGTTCGGTGACACCCCGCGCGAGCGGCTCAACCTGCTGCTCAACGGTGGCCTCACCATCAAGACCACGCTCAAGCCGCACGTGCAGAAGGCTGCCAACAAGGCGATGCACCGCGGCGTGCGCAAGTGGTCGCGGATCGTCGGCTCGATGGCGATGGTCGAGCCCGGCACCGGCAAGATCCGCGCGCTGGCAGTGTCACGTGACTTCACGACCGAGCGCAACGCGGAGAAGAAGGAGCTGAACGTCAACACCGCCGTCGACGCTGCGCACGGCGGCGGCAACGGCGTCCAATTCGGCTCCAACGCCAAGGCGTTCACGCTCGCGGCCGCGCTCGAGAGCGGCATACCGCTCGGCTACGAGATCAACGCGCCCGGCAGCATCAGCAACCTGTACGGCTTCGAGAGGTGCGACGGAAGCTCCGCCGGCGGCTACGACCACGTCGCCAACGCCGCCGGTGAGAGCGAGCACGGCGTGTTCGACCTCGTCGAAGGCACCTACAAGTCGGTCAACACGTTTTTCGTGCTGCTCGAGCACAAGGTGGGTCTGTGCAAGACGTGGAGGATGACCAAGAAGCTGGGTCTCGTCGAGTCGGGCACCGGCAAGCCCGTTGCCCAGGTCCCGTCGCTGACCCTCGGGGTCGCCAACGTCGACCCGCTACACGTGGCAGCCGCGTACGCCACCTTCGCTGCGCGCGGCAAGTACTGCGAGCCCACCCCGTTCGAGGCCGTCTACGACGTGCACGGCAACAAGATCAAGGGGATCCACCCGC
>JBOHBN010000081.1:0-10926 GCA_050698355.1 Streptosporangiales bacterium
AACAAGATCCGGCAGTGGTTCTCCAAGGAACGCCGCGAGGAAGCCATCGAGCGGGGCAAGTCGGCGCTCGCGCGTACGATCCGCAAGCAGGGCCTGCCGTTGCAGCGCATCCTCACCGGCGACGCGATGGTCGGCATCATGCAGGACCTGAAGTACCCCGATATCTCGGCGCTGTACGCGGCGATCGGGGAGGGGCACGTCAGCGCGCAGAACATCGTGCAGCGACTCGTACAGTCGATCGGCGGCGTGGAGGGCGCCACCGACGAGATGGTCGAGACGGCAGTGCCGACCCGACCCGCGCGGCGGATGCGCTCGGGCGACCCGGGCGTCGTCGTCAAGGGGTCGTCGGACATCTGGGTGAAGCTGGCGAAGTGCTGCACTCCGGTGCCTGGCGACGAGATCGTCGGGTTCGTGACCCGGGGGAGCGGCGTGTCGGTCCACCGCAGCGACTGCTCGAACGTGTCGCACCTGTCGGGCCAGGCCGAGCGGTTCGTCGAGGTGGAGTGGGCGCCGGGGGCGCACTCGGTCTTCCTCGTTGCGATCCAGGTCGAGGCGCTCGATCGTACCCGGTTGCTGTCCGACATCACCCGGCTGCTGTCCGACCAGCACGTGAACATCCTGTCCGCGTCGGTGACCACGACGCGGGACCGGGTAGCGGTCAGCCGGTTCACCTTCGAAATGGCCGACGCCAAGCACCTCGGCCACGTGATGGCCGCGGTCAAGCAGATCCAGGGCGTGTACGACGCGTACCGCGTGACGAGCGGCGCCCAAGCCAGCTAGGACGCGTGAAGGTGCCCTCGACCCGGTGATAGCACCGCCGAGGTGCCCACCACGCGGGTGAGCGTGGGCCGGCTCAGACCGTGGCCTTGCGCATGGTGCCGAAGCCGCCGAGCGTGAGCGCGAGGGCGACCGCGGCAACCACGCCGGTGAAGCCGAGCACGCTCAACGTGGCGAAGGCCGCGGTAACGCTCGCCCAGGCGTCGAGCCAGGTGACGACGACCGCGGCGGCGAGCAGCACGGTGACCTGCACCGCTGCGAACGTCAGCACGCCGGTAACACTCCACCGGCGGGAGATCAGGCCGAACCACATGCCGTAGGCGAAGACCAGCATGAGCAGCACGAACGCGGTGACCCAGGTCAGGTACCAGGCGCCGTCCAGGATCCAGGGGACGCGGAAGAAGTGCATGGCAATGCCCCAGCCGCCAGTCGCGCGCTCGATCGCCTGCAGCACCGTGATGACGAATCCGTACACACCGGCGAGCGTGAGGAAGCAGCCGACCGTGCCCAGGTAGTACGACCGCCTGCTCAGGCCTAGTGCGAAGGCGAACGGCAGCGACCTGGTGAGGGTCAGGACGCCCAGGATGAAGAAGAAGATGTAGGGCGCCAGCAGTCCGCCGGCGTAGTAGCCGGCATCCGGGCGGGTGGGGAGGAGCGCGAAGATGATCAGATTCACCAGGAAGGCGAACGCGGTGACCGCCGGGGGCAACAGTCCGAGCTGTACCCGGTCTACCAAGTGGTACCGAGCGACGTTGACCAGCGTGTTCATGCCGTTGCCCTTTCTTCGGTCATCTCACGGGAGGTGTGCACCATCAGCTGCTGCAGCGACAGCGGTTCGAGGGTCAGGTGGAGCGCGGCCGCCCGTGCCTTGTCCGCCGCGTCGAGCGGCTCGGCGATGGTCACCGACGCGCGGGAGCCGATGCCACGGCGGTGCCAGACGCGGCGCCCGGTGACGAACTCCTCGACCGCGCCTGCCGGGCCGGTCACCGTCGTGGCCGTGCCGCGCACGTCGTCGGCCACGGCGTCGAGGGTTATCCGGCCCTTGTCGATCATGACGACGTGCTCGAGCAGGTCGGCGACCTCGTCGATCAGGTGCGTGGAAAGCAGGATCGTGCGGGGGTATACCGCATAGTCGGCGAGCAGCCGGTCGTAGAAGACGTGCCGCGACACCGCGTCGAGCCCCGCGTACGGCTCGTCGAGCAGGGTCAGCTCGGCGCGCGCGGCCAGGCCGAGCACGATGGAAAGCGCCGAGCGCATGCCCCGGGAGAGCTTCTTGATGGCGCGGTTCTCCGGCAGGTCGAAGTCCGCCAGCAGGCCGTCGGCGAGCTCGGCGTCCCAGTTCGGGTAGAACCACGAGGCCGCCCTGACGGCGTGGCGTACCTTGATGTCGGGGTACTGCTGGTCCTCGCGTACGAACACCATCCGGCGCAGGACGCGGTCGTTCTCGACCGGGTTCTCGCCGAAGACCCACAGCCCACCGGAAGTGGCGAACTCCTGACCTGTGATGATCCGCATCAACGTGGTCTTGCCCGCGCCGTTGCGGCCGAGCAAGCCCGTGATCGTGTCTCGCTCGACGTCGAGGCTCACGTCGCCGAGCACGGTCTGGTCGCGGTACCTGCGGGTGAGGCCCACCGCGGAGATCGTCGGGGTCATGGGATTGGTCCTCCTGCCGTGGATCCGCGGATGAGCGAGATGAGCGTGTCCTGGTCGATGCCCAGCCGGTTGGCCTCGGCGAGCATGGGATCGAGGTACTGGTCGGCGAACTGCTTGCGGCGGTCGGCGAGGAGCCGTTGACGGGCGCCGTCGGCGACGAACATGCCGATGCCGCGATGCTTGTCGAGCAGGTTCTCGTCGATGAGCATGCCGATGCCCTTCGCCGCGGTAGCGGGGTTGATCCGGTAGAACGCGGCGAGCTCGTTGCTGGACGGCACGCGTTGCCCCTCGGCCAGGCTGCCGTCGGCGATGTCGTCGGCGAGGTGCTCGGCGATCTGCACGAACAGCGGCGTCCCCTCGTCGAGCACGGTCACCTCCGCCGGCACCTCGTCACCACCGTCCCTGGTGGGCACGTTGGTGCATTACTCAACTAATGTACCGATGAACCGCCGGGCGCGCAACGGGACGCGGGAAATGCCGGAACGGTACGGGCGCCTCAGCTGAAGTCGGTGAGGGCGCGTTCGGCCTCGGTGAGCCACTCGCGCCGCGCGCTGGCCGACTCGCGGGCCTCGCGCGCCTTATGCTCCTGACCGGCGGCGTCGGCCTTGCCGGCCTCCTCGTCCAGCTTGGCGATCGACTCGCGCAGCTGGGTGACCGTCGCCTCCGCGCGGGCCCTGGCCTCCGGGTTGGTGCGCTGCCACTGGGCACGCTCGGCATCATGCACGGCGTCCTCGACCTTGCGGAGTCGCGCCTCGACCCGCGGGCGGTCGGCGCGCGGTACGGGCCCGGCCTCGTGCCACTCGTCGCGTACCCGCCGGAGTTCGGCGCGCGCGCCGCGGACGTTCGTCACGGGCAGGAGCCGCTCCGCCTGCTGCGCCAGCTCTTCTTTGCGCTCCAGGTTCGCGCGCTGGCCGGCGTCGCGCTCGGCGAACGCCTCGGACCTGGCCGCGAAGAAGGCGTCCTGAGCGGACTTGAACCGCGCCCAGAGCCGGTCGTCGACCTTGCGCTCGGCTCGGCCGGCGGCCCGCCACTGGGTCATCAGGTCCCGGAACCTGCCTGCGGTCGCCCCCCAGTCGGTGGAGTCGCCCAGCGCCTCGGCCTGGGTCACCAGGTCTTCCTTGACCGCGCGTGTTTCTTCCTGCTGGGTGGAGAGCTCGGAGAAGTACCGCCGCCGCCGCTTCGCGAACGCGTTGCGCGCTCCGGCGAGGCGCTTCCACAACGCCTGGTCGGTGGCCCGGTCGAGCCGTTCCAGGGTCTTCCACTGGTCGATGAGCTCGCGCAACCGGTCGCCTCCGGCCTTCCAGCGGGTGCCGTTGGTGCCGATCTCCTCGGCCTCCGCCACGAGGCGTTCCTTGTGCTCCCGCGCCTCCTCGCGCTGCCGTGCGCGTTCCTCGCGCTGGCGGGTACGCCGTTCCTCGATCGCCGGCTGGAGGGCATCCAGCCGTGCCAGCAGTGAGTCGAGGTCACCGACGGCCGCCGCGTCGCGCACGCTGCCGCGCAGGGCCTCTGCCTTCACATTCGCCTGGTCGGGGGGGACGGCGCCCCGGCCGACGCGCTGCTCGAGCAGGTCGACCTCCGTCGCCAGCTCCGCGTAGCGCCGGTGGAAGAAGGTCAGCGCCTCCTCCGGTGAACCCGCCTGCCAGGAGCCCACGACGCGCTCGCCCGCGGCGGTCCGTACGTACACGGTACCGTCGTCGTCGACGCGCCCCCACGGGTCGCTGGTCACGGGTCCTCCTTGTCCGCCCTTTCCTGGACCCTACCTAGGAGGCGCGTGGTGAGGCCGTCAACCCGTGGCCCCGCCGGTGTGCCTCGTCAATCGAGGGTCGTGCCGCAATCGTCGGGTGCCGCCTGCCTTTTCGATCACGGTAAGTACGCGAAGACCTGCTTTCCACGCCCAGCAAGGTGAGGGAAGTAGGTGCCAGGGTACTTACCGTGATCGACACCGAATGGCACTCACACCACTTGTCGGAGCATTGGGCGTCAGCCCGCGGCCCCGCCGATGTGCACCTGTTCGATCTTGACCGGCTTCTTCGGCGGGCCGCCGCCCACTGTCGGATCGACCTTCGTCACGCCCGACTTGGCGACCTTTTGCACGATGTCGAGGCCCTGGGTGACCTTGCCGAACACGGTGTACTTCGGCGGGAGCTTGGGCGCGTCCTTGTACACGATGAAGAACTGGCTGCCGTTGCTGTTCGGCGTGCCGCTGTTCGCCATCGCGACCGTCCCTGCCGTGTACTTGGCGCCCTTCGCGTTCTCGGTGCCGAACTGGTAACCCGGGCCGCCCTGGCCGGTGCCGGTCGGGTCGCCGCACTGCAGCACGTGGATGCCCTTGGGCACGAGCCGGTGGCACTTGGTGTGGTCGAAGTAGCCGTTCTCGGCGAGGTAGGTGAACGAGTTCACCGTGCAGGGGGCCTTCTCGCCGTACAGCTCGAGCTTCAGCGTGCCGCGGTTGGTCCGTACCGTGGCGCTCTGCGTGTGCCGATTCGGCTGCGGCGGTGGCGTGCCGACATGCCCGGCCGTCTTGCCGGCCTGCGCCTTCTCGTACGCGCAGTCACCGGGGTTGCTTGTGCTCGGGACCGCTTCCGGCTTCTTGCCGCGGGAGTCCTCGGACAACTTGAACGCGAGGACGCTCACGCCCCCGACGATGACGAGCACCGCGATGACCGACGTGACCACCGCCTGGATCGTGCGACGTCGCGCGTCCCGGTGGATCCGACGTGCCACCTGGCGCTGGTGGCGCTCGCGTTCCAGCTGCCTGCGACGCTCCCTGCCAGGCACACCCGTCTCCTCATCGCTCGGTTCGTGGCGGCATCGTAGCGGGCGGCCGGTAAGCCGGTCGCAACCGCACGCCTCCCGCCGGTACCCTGGACCGGTGTTGATCGAGGCGTTCCCGGCCCAGGCGCTCGACACCAACTGTTACGTCGTCGCGCGCGCGGCAGGGTCCGAGTGCGTGATCGTCGACCCGGGCCTGGGCGTCGCTCCACGGCTGGACGCCATCGTCGCGCGGCACGACCTGCGCCCGGTCGCGGTCCTGGTCAGCCACGGCCACATCGACCACACGTTCTCGGTGACCGAGCTGTGCGAGGCGTACGGCGTGCCGGTGTATGTCCACCGAGACGACGAGCACCTGCTCGAGCGGCCGGAGGACGGGCTCACGCCGGACCTGCTCACGATGCTCGGCGACCTGCAGTGGAAGCCGCCCGCCGATGTGCGCGGGTTGACGGCGGGGGAGGTCGAGCTCGCCGGCCTCTCGGTCGGCGTCGACCACGCTCCGGGGCATACGCCCGGGTCCGTGCTGTACAGGTTGACCGACGAGCCGGTGTGCCTGTCCGGTGATGTCCTGTTCGCCGGGTCGATCGGGCGTACCGACCTGCCGGGGGGCGACCACGCCGCGATGCTGCGTACGCTGAGTAACGCGGTCCTGGCGCAGCCGGACGACACGGTGGTGCTCCCCGGACACGGGCCGCGGACCACGATCGGCGGGGAGCGGCGCGCCAATCCGTTCCTGCACGATCTGGCTTGATCGACTGCGTAAGACGCCGCGAACCGCAGCAATAGGAGCCCTATCCGCATGTCCAGACCAACGCCGCTCTCCGGCTTCCCGGAGACGCTGCCCGCGGAACGAGTGGTCGAGCAGGAGGTGCTCGACACGATCCGGCGCGTCTTCGAGCTGCACGGTTTCGGGCCCATCGAGACCCGCGCGGTCGAGCCGCTCTCCGTGCTGCTGAACAAGGGGGAGATCGACAAGGAGGTCTACGTCGTCCGGCGGCTGCACGCCGACGCCGACGAACCCGACGACGACCCGCTCGCCTTGCACTACGACCTCACCGTGCCGTTCGCGCGGTATGTGGCCGAGCACGCCGGCAAGCTGCACTTCCCGTTCCGCCGCTACCAGATCCAGCAGGTGTGGCGCGGCGAGCGTCCGCAGGAGGGCCGGTACCGCGAGTTCGTCCAGGCCGACATCGACGTCATCGACCGCGGCACGCTGCCCCTGCACTACGAGACCGAGGTGCCGCTGGTGGTGGCGGACGCGTTCGCCACGCTCCCGCTGCCTCCGGTGCGGATCCACGCGAACAACCGCAAGCTCGCCGAGGGCTTCTACCGCGGCTTGGGCGTGGAGGAGCCCATGGCCGTCCTGCACGCGGTCGACCGCCTGGACAAGATCGGCGCGGCCGGCGTGCGGTCGTTGCTCGTCGAGTCGGTGGGACTCACCGAGAAGCAGGCGGACGCGTGCCTCGACCTCGCGCAGATCCGGGCACCCGACGGGTCCTTCGTGGACGCGGTCGGCAAGCTCGGTGTACGCGACCCGTTGCTCGACGAGGGCCTCGACGAGCTGCTCCAGGTGGTCGAGGGCGTCGCGGAACACGCGCCGGGAACGCTCGTCGCCGACCTGCGTATCGCTCGGGGCCTCGACTACTACACCGGAACGGTCTACGAGACCACGATGACTGGTCACGAGGACCTCGGCTCGATCTGCTCCGGCGGCCGCTACGACGATCTGGCGAGCTTCGGGGACGCGAGGTACCCCGGAGTCGGCCTGTCCATCGGGGTGAGCCGGCTGCTCTCGCGCGTGCTCGGCCGCGAGGAGCTGACGCCTTCGCGCTCGGTGCCCACCTGCGTGCTCGTCGCGTTGCCGGACGAGGAGAGCCGGCCCGCATGCATGCGCACCGCCACCCGCCTGCGTGCGCGGGGCATCGCGACCGAGGTCGCACCGTCGGCGGTGAAGTACGGCAAGCAGATCCGGCACGCCGACCGCCGCGGCATCCCGTACGTCTGGTTCCCAGGTAGCGCGGGAGGCGAGGTGGACGAGGTGAAGGACATCAGGAGCGGCGCGCAGGTGCCGGCCGACCCGGCCACCTGGCTCCCGCCTGCGGAGGACCTGCGGCCCCGCCTGGAAGGGCAGGTCAGCGAGGAGACACGATCGGTGGAGGAGACGCCGTGATTCGTACGCATACCGCGGGTTCGCTGCGCGCGAGCCACGCCGGGGAGACCGTCACGCTGGCCGGCTGGGTAGCGCGTCGCCGCGACCACGGCGGGGTCATCTTCGTCGACCTGCGCGACGCGAGCGGCGTAGTGCAGGTCGTGTTCCGCGAGACCGGGGTGGCGCAGAGGGCCGCCGACCTGCGGGCCGAGTACTGCGTCCAGGTGACCGGCTCGGTCCAGCAGCGACCCGCGGGCAACGAGAACACTGCGATCGCGACCGGCGAGGTCGAGGTCAACGCCACCGACCTCGAGGTGCTGAGCGCGGCCGACCCGTTGCCGTTCCAGCTCGACGAGCACGTCGAGGTGGGCGAGGAGACCCGGCTGAAGTGGCGCTACCTCGACCTGCGCCGCCAGGAGGCGACGGACGCGTTACGGCTGCGCTCCGAGGCGAACCGGATCGCGCGGAACGTGCTCGCCGACCGCGACTTCGTCGAGGTCGAGACGCCGACGATGACCCGGTCGACGCCCGAGGGCGCACGTGACTTCGTAATCCCTGCGCGGTTGCGGCCCGGCTCGTGGTACGCGCTGCCGCAGTCCCCGCAGCTGATCAAGCAGCTGCTCAGGGTGGCGGGGCTCGAACGGTACTACCAGATCGCCCGCTGCTACCGCGACGAGGACTTCCGCGCCGACCGGCAACCGGAGTTCACCCAGCTCGACATCGAGATGTCGTTCGTCGACGAGGACGACGTGCTGGAGCTGGGCGAGACGGTCATCGCGGCGCTGTGGCGTGACCTTGCCGGTCACCACATCTCGCTGCCGATCCCGCGAATGACGTACGCCGACACGATGGCGAGGTACGGCACCGACAAGCCCGACCTGCGCTTCGGCCTGGAGCTGACCGACCTGACGGTGTTCTTTGCGGACACGCCGTTCCGGGTGTTCCAGGCGCCGTATGTCGGCGCGGTCGTACAGCCGGGCGGCGCGGCACAGACGCGGCGGCAGCTGGACACCTGGCAGGACTGGGCGAAGGCGCGCGGCGCCAAGGGGCTCGCGTACGTCCTGGTGGGCGAGGATGGCACGCTCGGCGGCCCGATCGCGAAGAACCTCGCCGAGCACGAGCGCGAGGGGCTGGCCAAGGCCACCGGCGCGGGTCCCGGCGACGCGGTGTTCTTCGCCGCGGGCGAGCCCGCGGCGGCGCAGGCGCTGCTGGGCGCGGCCCGCGTGGAGATCGGTCGCTCGTCCGGTCTGGTCGACGAGGGCGAGTGGTCGTTCGTCTGGGTCAACGACGCTCCGCTGTTCGAGCTCGCCGGGTCGACCGACGACGTCGCGGTCGGGTCGGGCAAGTGGACCGCCGTGCACCACGCGTTCACCTCGCCGAAGACGGAGTGGCTGGACACCTTCGACGACGACCCCGGCAACGCGCTGGCGTACGCCTACGACCTGGTCTGCAACGGCAACGAGATCGGCGGCGGGTCGATCCGTATCCACCGGGCGGACGTGCAGCAGCGGGTGTTCGACCTGATGGGTGTCACGCCGGAGCAGGCGCAGGAGAAGTTCGGGTTCCTATTGGAGGCGTTCAGGTACGGGCCGCCGCCGCACGGCGGGATCGCGTTCGGTTGGGACCGGATCTGCATGCTGCTCGCAGGCGCCGACTCGCTGCGCGACGTGATCGCGTTCCCGAAGTCCGGCGGGGGCTACGACCCGCTGACCGGCGCGCCGGCGCCGATCACCGCCCAGCAGCGCCGCGAGGCCGGCGTCGATGTGCGCCCGGAGCCCTCCTCGTAGCAGCCGGTCTCTGCAGGTTGTCAGTGCCTGGTTGAGCTATAGGTCGATCAGACACTGACAACATTGCTGGGCTCGACGTGGCCGCCGGAGAACTGGTGGGCGCAGCGGTAACCGAGGCGCTCGTACATCCGGCGCGCGGTGTCGTTCTCCGCGTACATGCCGAGGGTGACGAGGTCCGCAGCCTCGGCGAGGAACTGCCTGGTGGCCCAAGCGGTGAGCGCGGTGCCGTACCCGTTGCCGCGCGCGTCGAGGGCGGTGGCCACGCTCGACAGGTGCCCGATCCGCGGCACCTGGCTGGTGTCCGCGAGCGCCGCCGCCAGCCGACCGCCGGGCGTACGCAGACCCGCCCAGCGCCGGGCGCGCGCGTCGCCAGGCCAGGTCGAGGCGCCCGGGCTCACCTCGCGCAGCAGGGCACGGATCTCGTCGTCGTCGGACGCGGTGAGCCAGGAGACCAGGGGCTCGCCCGGCTGGCTTGCCGGTGCGCTGGTCGTGCAGAACCAGTCCCAGTCGCCGACGTGGGTTGCGTTGAGGTCGTCCGGCAGGTACGCGTACCCGCCGCGCGGCAGCGACGCCCGCAGCCCGTCCGGGTGGTTCGCCGCCACCTCGGGCACGACAGAGGCGGCCGCTCTGGGGGACCCGATCGATGCGAGCCTCGGTCTGCCCTGTTCGTCGTGGCGCAGCCACACGACCGCGCCGGCGCCGGCCCAGGCGCGGCTCACCTCGCCGCCGAGCGCGGCTATGCGGCAGTACGGGTCGTCGTCGCTTGCTTCCAACAGGTCCGTGGGGGAGATGGGCTCGATCACGAGACTCCATCGTATCGATGGTTGTCGGTGCCGGGTGGCAGAGTTTGCGCCATGACTGAGATGAAAGCCCATCTGCATCGCTACTTGCAGGAAGGGCGCGACGCGCTGCTGTGGAAGCTCGACGGGCTGTCGGAGTACGAGATCCGCCGGCCACTGACACCGACGGGCACCAACCTGCTGGGCATCGTCAAGCACGTCGCGAGCGTCGAGCTGGGGTACTTCGGCGACACCTTCGGCCGGCCGTCCGGCGAGTCGTTGCCGTGGTTGGAGGACGACGCCGAGGACAACGCGGACATGTGGGCGACCGCGGAGGAGTCACGCGAGCAGGTCGTCGCGCTGTACCACCGGGCGTGGGCCCACTGCGACGCCACGATCGACGCCCTGGAGCTGGACTCGGTCGGCCACGTGCCGTGGTGGCCGGACGACCGCAACCGGGTCACGCTGGGGCAGATCCTCGCGCACATGATCGCGGAGACCCACCGGCACGCCGGGCAGGCCGACATCGTCCGGGAGCTGATCGACGGCGCCGCCGGCCTGCGCGCCGACAACGACAACTTGGCGCCTGGCGACCAGGCCTGGTGGGCGGACTACCGGGACCGGCTCGAGCGCGTCGCGAAGGAGGTCGGGGCGAGCTGAGCCGGGCACCGTAGGCTCGACCCGATGGCAGGCCAGGACAGCCTCTTCGAGCAGGCACGGGAACACGCCGAGCAGGCGTCCGCGCCGCTCGCCGTGCGCATGCGCCCGCGCGGACTCGACGAGGTCGTCGGGCAGCAGCACCTGCTCCGGCCCGGCGCGCCGCTGCGCCGGCTCGTCGAGGGCGACGCGCCGATGTCGCTACTGCTGTGGGGGCCGCCGGGCACGGGCAAGACCACCCTGGCGTACGTGCTGTCGCTCGCCACCCAGCGCCGTTTCGTCGAGCTGTCCGCGGTCACCTCGGGCGTCAAGGACGTGCGCGCGGTGATCGACGAGGCACGCCGCGACGTCG
>JBOHBN010000082.1:0-1515 GCA_050698355.1 Streptosporangiales bacterium
CGGGGCCGGTTTCACCGGTGTAGTAGGCGGTGGTGGAGTCGGTGACATCGTCGCCGTCGGGGTTGGTCCCGGTGACGTTGATGTTGATCTCCTGTGCACCGTCTTGTGCGGTTGTTGTCACCGTGCAAGTGGCCGAATCCCCAGGATCGAGGTCACTCATCGAGCAGGTGAGTGGACCCTGGGAGGAGGTGCCGCTCACCTCAGTGAGCGGCGCCTCCCCAGTGTTTTCAATCTGGATGTCAACCTGCACGTCATCCCCAGTGTCGACGGCTGCTCCAGGTGCGGAGCCAGCTGGCTCACCGTTCACCATTGTGCTTTCGACGGTGAGTTCGCCTTGCTGTGTCGGCTCGTTGGTGACCTGGAAGTACGCGGTGCTGTCGGCCGTGCCGGTCGACCCGTTCGGGCCGGTGGCGGTGATGGTGACCTGCACCTGGTACTGCCCAGCCTCGTCCGGTGTGAGTTCCACACCGCACTGGGTGCTCTCGTCGGGCGCGAGTGAGTTGGCCTCACAGGTGAGATCGCCTGACGAGTTGAGCTGCTCGATGTCGGTGTCACCGCTGTTGGTGACCGTCACCGAGACATCGACCGGGTCGCCCAGGGTCGTCTCCGGGCCAGGGGCGGTGTCGGCCGGGTCCCCGTTCACCGTGACATCGGTGATGGAGACGCCAACCTCGCCGTTACCGGGCTCGTTGGTGCCTGTGTAGTACACATTCCCGTCGTCGGTCATGCTGGCACCCGATTCATCGATGCCAGTGACCGTCACGGAGACAACCTGGACTCCCTCAACGGCTGTCGTCGACATGGTGCACGTCGTCGACTGGCCGGCGGCCAGCGAGGTCTGTGCACAAGTCAGCGACCCTGTGGAGGATGTACCCGAAATGTTGCTGATTGTCGTCGTGCCGTTGTTGGTGGCGGTCACCACAACATCGGCCGACTGACCTGCGGTCACCTCAGGACCTGGAGCCGTAGCTGCTGGCTCCCCGTTCACCGTGGGTGAACTAATCGCGAGGTTGCTCTCGTCACCCGGAGGTGGTCCACCGCTCGTGCCGCAGGTTCCGAAGTCCTGCTGGGTCACGAACAGTAGCGAAAACGTAGAGCTTCCGCAGGGGTTCTGCTGCGCGCCGCCCAACAGGGTAATCGCCTGCTGCGACGCGATCTCTCCGGAGGGAGCCGGTTGACCGGTTCCCTCCGACCCGGCCGGCACTGCGGTGGAGGTGCCTTGGTCAGCGCACTCACCGAAGTCCTGCTGGGTCACGAAGAGCAGCGACGCAGTGTTTGAACCGCAGGGGTTCTGCTGCGCGCCGCCCACCAATGTGATCGTCTGCTGTGAAGCAGTTTGATCCAGGCCTCGCCCGGAGGCGTTGCCTGCCGCGGTTGACCCGGCCGGCACTGCGGTGGAGGCGCCTTGGTCAGCGCACTCACCGAAGTCCTGCTGGGTCACGAAGAACAGCGACGCAGTGTTTGAACCACACGGGTTCTGCTGCGCGCCGCCCACCGCGGTGATCGCCTGCTGTG
>JBOHBN010000083.1:0-18089 GCA_050698355.1 Streptosporangiales bacterium
CCCCCCCCCCCCCCCCCCCCCCCGACCACCCGCTCCAGTGATCATGAAAGGTCGTCGTAGCTATAGCAGCGAACATCCTTCATGATCACCGGACGGGTGCAGACGCCGATGTCATCGTCGTCGGGGCCGGCCTGGCCGGGCTGGTGGCGACCGCGGAGCTGGCCGATGCCGGGCGCCGCGTCATCGTCGTCGACCAGGAGCCGGAGGCGTCGCTCGGCGGTCAGGCGCACTGGTCGTTCGGTGGGCTGTTCCTCGTCGACACCCCGGAGCAGCGGAGGCTTCGCGTACGCGACTCGCGCGAACTGGCGTGGCAGGACTGGCTGGGTTCCGCCGGCTTCGACCGCGACGAGGACTACTGGCCGCGCCGTTGGGCCGAGGCGTACGTCGGCTTCGCCGCGGGCGAGAAACGCGCCTGGCTGCACGCCCAGGGCGTGCGTTGGTTCCCGGTCGTGCAGTGGGCGGAGCGTGGTGGCTACCTCGCAACCGGCCACGGCAACTCGGTGCCCCGCTTCCACGTCACCTGGGGAACAGGACCGGGCCTGCTGGCTCCGTTCGTACGCAGGGTGCGGGCGGCGGAGGCGCGCGGCGATGTCACCTTCCGCTTCCGGCACCGGGTCACGGCCCTGAGCACGGCGGACGGCGTCGTCGACGGCGTGGCGGGCGAGATGCTCGAGCCCAGCAGTGCCCAGCGAGGCGAGCCCAGCTCCCGTAGGGTCGTCGGCGACTTCAGGCTGCGTGCGCAGGCCGTGCTCGTCACCTCCGGCGGCATCGGGGCGGACCACAAGCGGGTCCGCGCCGCGTGGCCCGCCGCACGCGGCCCGCTCCCCAGCCGGATGCTGTCCGGTGTGCCCGACCACGTCGACGGGCGCATGCTCGACGTCTCGGCTGCCGCCGGGGCACGCGTAATCAACGCCGACCGGATGTGGAACTACCCGGAAGGCATCCGCAACCACTCGCCCGTGTGGACCCACCATGGCATCCGCATCCTGTCGGGCCCCTCCCCGTTGTGGGTCGACGCCCGCGGGCAGCGGCTGCCCGCCCCGCTCTTCCCGGGTTTCGACTCGCTCGGGGCGATCGAACACATCACGCGCGCCGGCGACCAGTACTCCTGGTTCGTGCTCAACAGGCGCATCCTCGGCCGCGAGTTCGCCCTGTCCGGCTCCGAACAGAACCCCGACCTGACCGACAAGAACGTACGGCTGCTCGCCGAGCGGGTGCTGCCCGGCGCCCTCGGCCCGGTGGAGCAGTTCGCCCGTCGTTGCCCGGACTTCGTCTTCGGCCGCTCCGTACGCGAGCTCACCGACCGGATGAACGACCTCGTCGGCGAGCCGCTGATCGACGCCGCGGACCTGCAGCGCCAGATCGTCGCCCGCGACCGCCAGGTCGGCGCTGGACTCGGCAAGGACGCCCAGGTGGTGGCGATCGCGGCGGCCCGCCGGTTCCTCACCGACCGGCTGATCCGAGTCGCACGGCCGCACCGCATCCTCGACCCGGCGGCCGGCCCGCTCGTCGCCGTCCGGTTGTGGGTGCTCACCCGCAAGACCCTCGGCGGGCTGCACATCGACCTCGAGGCGCGCGTACTCGACGGTGCGGGCGACGCGATTCCCGGCCTGTACGCGGCCGGTGAAGTGGCCGGCTTCGGTGGCGGCGGCCTCCACGGCTACCGGGCCCTCGAAGGCTCGTTTCTCGGCGGGTGCCTGTTCTCCGGGCGCGTCGCCGGCCGGGCGGCGGCAGCTGCCACCAGCTGACCGCCGTCCCATGGCCGGGCCCGCTTCCGAATGACCACGTTATGGGTGCCAAGCCGGCCGTATCGGTGCCTGCAGGCATCGATAAGGCGGGGTCACCCCACATAACGTGGTCATTTCCGGACAGGTCCTACGGCATGAAGTGGGCCTAGCACCACCGCGGACGGCGGTGGCGCGGGCGACAATGAAACCGACCGCCATCACCGAGGGGATCCCGCATGGCCGCACGAGCAGACCGCCGGATCGGGCGGTTCGCCCTGCTCGGCTGGGCGTTCGGGTTCGTCTTCACCGGCCTGCTGGGCTTGCTGCTGTTCGGGCTGTCCGTCGTCGGGCTCATCCTCGCTCCGGCCGTGGTCGGCATGCACGCGCTGTTCGCGCTGGTGCCCGCGACCCGCGGCCTCACCCGCTGGCAGCGGCGCTGGGCGGGACGAGCGCTCGGCCGTGAGGTTGTCTCGCCGTACCTCCCGGCGACCGGGCGGGGTGTACGCGGCACCGTCCGCGGCTACGGGCGCGACCCGGCGAGCTGGCGGGATTTCCTCTGGCTGTTCTGCAGCTTCTTCATCGGTGAGATCACCAGCGGGATGTACATCGGCCTGTTTGCCGGCACGCTGTTCTACCTCGTCTACCCGTTCCTGTGGTGGATCACCGGCGGGGTGGTCTTCGACCACTTCTTCGGCTTCATCCCGGTTCACGACCTGTGGGTTTCGGCGATGCTCGCGTACCCGACGGCCGCCGTGGTGTTCGGCCTCTGGCTGCTCGTCGGCAAGCCGCTGATGGTGGCGCGTGCCCGCGTGGACGAGGCGTTCCTCGCGCCCACCGAGAGCAGCGCGCTGAAGCAGCGGGTGCAGCAGCTGTCGGCCTCGCGCGCCGAGACCGTCGATACCCAGGCGGCGGAGCTGCGGCGGATCGAGCGTGACCTGCACGACGGTGCCCAGGCGCGGCTGGTGTCTCTCGGCATGAGCCTCGGCCTCGCCGAGGAGCTCGCGGAAACCGATCCGGAGAAGGTACGCGCACTGCTCGCGGAGGCGCGGGCGGAGAGCGGCGCGGCGCTGTCGGAGTTGCGCAACCTGGTACGCGGCATCCACCCGCCCGTGCTCGCCGACCGTGGGCTCGACGGCGCGCTGCACGCGCTCGCGCTCGGCAGCCCGCTCGATATCGACGTCGATGTCGACCTGCCCGCGCGGCCGTCCGCGCCGGTCGAGTCGGCTGCGTACTTCGCGGCGAGCGAGGTGCTCACCAACGCCGCCAAACACAGCGGCTCGTCCAGCGCCTGGCTGCGCGCGAGGTACGCGGACGGGCGGCTGTCGCTTATCGTCGGCGACCACGGCTGCGGCGGCGCGTCGTTCACCGAGAACGGCGGACTGCGCGGCATCGAGCGCCGGCTCTCCGCGTTCGATGGCAAGATCGTCGTGACCAGCCCGCCCGGCGGGCCGACCGTCGTGATCATGGAGCTGCCGTGCGAGTTGTCATCGCAGAGGATCTCGCCCTCCTCAGAGACGGGCTGATCCGGATCCTCGCCGCGCACGACTTCGATGTCGTCGAGGCCGTCGACAACGGGCCGTCGCTGTTGCGGGCGCTGACCACGCAGCGCCCGGACATCGCGGTGGTCGACGTGCGGCTACCGCCCACGTACACCGACGAGGGGTTGCGCGCGGCGCTCGAGGCTCGCGCGCAGGTGCCCGCACTGCCCGTGCTCGTGCTGTCGCAGTACGTCGAGCAACTGTACGCGCGCGAGCTGCTGTCCGACCGCACCGGCGGCGTCGGCTACCTGCTGAAGGACCGGGTCTCCGACATCGGTCAGTTCGTCGATGCCGTCCGCCGGGTGGCGTCCGGCGGCACCGCCATGGACCCCGAGGTGGTCGCCCAGTTGCTCGCCAAGCGTGCGGACGACGGGCCGGTCGCGCGGCTCACTCCGCGCGAACAGGAGGTGCTGGCGCTGGTGGCCGAGGGGCGTACGAATGCCGCCATCGCCGCACGGCTCTTCATCACCGAGAAGGCCGTGAGCAAGCACACCAACAACATCTTCACGAAGCTCGACATGCTCCCGTCAGAGGACGACAACCGACGTGTGCTCGCCGTGCTCGCGTTCCTGCAACAACCGCGTACAAGCCCGTAACCGACGGCACTTGCCCGGCTCTGGCGCGGACCGGAGGCGGTCAGCCGCGGATGACGAGGTTCTGGCTGTCGACGTAGCGGCCCACGTCGGACGCGAGCATCTCGATGACCGAGGCCACGTGCTCGGGTTGCATGATGGTCGTCGGGTCCTCGTCCGGCGCGAGCGTGCGGCGCAGGTCGGTCGCGCAGCGGCCGGGTGAGATGCACACCACGCGAGTGCCGTAGATCGTCAGCTCCTCGCGCATCACCTCGCTCATCGTGATCATCGCCGACTTCGACGCGGAGTACGTGAGCCACCCCGAGCGGCCGGTGATGCCCGCCGTGGACGCGACGTTGACGATCAGCTCGAACCTGTTCCCCCGATGCAGCAGCTCCTGCACGATCGTGAACGGCGCGTACACGTTCACGCCGATCGTCCGCTCGAAGTCGGGGAAGCTGATCTGCTGCAGCGGGGCCGGCGAGGTGTAGCCCGCGTTGTTGACGAGTACTTCCACGCGGCCGTGCGCCTCGCTCACCTTGCGCATCAGCTCGACGACGTCCGCCCGCCGGGACAGGTCGACCGGGTACGGGTGCAGGCGCTTACCGTGCGGGTTGTCGCTCTCCAGCTTGCGAACGTTGGCCCTGAAGGTCTCCGACTCCCGCGCAAGCAGGATGAAGTCGCCGATCGTGTTGTCGCCGTAGAAGAACTGCCTGACGGTCTCCAGGCCGATGCCCCTCGAGGCCCCGGTGACGAGGATGGTCTTACTCATCCCAGTCCTCGACCTCCCCGTGCAGCATGAACCCGGCGAGGCGCACATCGGTGCGGGTGGTGACCTTGAAGTTGCGGTCGGCCCCGTCCAGGTAGCGCACGTCGCCGCCGGAGGCGGCCACGAGCGTCGCGTCCTCGGTGAACCGTAGCCCCTCGCGGCGCGCGTACTCGTGCGCGTCGACGAGCGACTGCCTGGCGAACTTCTGCGGGAGCTGCACGTTGCGCAGCCGGTCCCTTCGCAGCGAGCCCGTCACGGTGCGCGTCTCCGGGTCGACCGGCGCCACCGTGAACGACAGCGGCAGCATGTAGGCGACGTTGTCGTGCGGCTCGGCGACGAGCCGTTCGAAGTCGTCGGTACGCACGAGCGGCCGAGCCGACTCGTGGATGATGACGTTGTCGTTCGTGCAGTGCTTGAGCATCGCGGCGACCGACTCGTGCCGCGTCTGCGCCCCCGGCACGTAGTGGATCGGCGTCGAGATGGCGTAGTCGCTGACGATCCGCTCGACCTGGTCGCGCCAGTCCTCCGGGTAGTTCAGTACGATCTCGGTGATCTGCGTCACGGCATCCGCGGCCACGATCGAGTAGACGAGGATCGGCAGCCCGTTGACCTTCAGGAACTGCTTGGGCTGCCGCGCCGACACCCGGGCGCCGAGGCCGCCGTTGAGCAGGATCAGGCTGTACATGAGCGCCCATCTTTCCTCACGCCTGCCGAGTGTAGACGCCCGGTCACGACAGCTCCGCCTCGCTCACTGGTGCACCATTCTTGTGTCGGTGATCTTCGATGGATCGCCGATGCACCCGAGGTACCGTCGGATCACTGCCCTGCTCGCTAGACGCTGTTGACGTCCATCATGAGTTCTGCGGGGTCCGACGGTTACCCGGGACGTGCCGACCGTCGACAGGGCTGAGCGCCATCGAGCGCCGATCAGTGAGCGAACCGGCAGCCGCGTCCCGGCACCGCACGAGGGTGCCTCCCCACTGGGTCTAGCAGCGAGGAGGCCGACGTGAAGTCTGCCAGCACCACCCTGATCACTCAACTGTCCGACGAGCCGCCTAACGGTGTGACCGGCGGGCTGGACTGGGCCCGTGACGACCACGCCGCGTCGGTCGTCGACGCCCGCGGCGGTGAACGGGTCCGTCACGGTGTCGAGCACAGCGCGGCCGGCCTGGCCGAACTCGTTCGCGTGTTCCTCGACGCGGGCTGCCGCGAGGTCGCGATCGAACGCCCCGACGGCCCGGTCGTCGAGGCGCTGCTCGAGGCCGACCTGACAGTGGTCGTGATCAGCCCGAACCAGGTCAAGAACCTGCGCGGCCGGTACGGATCGGCCGGCAACAAAGACGACCACTTCGACGCATTCGTGCTCGCCGACACGCTGCGCACCGACCGGGCCCGGCTGCGCCCGCTCACCCCGGACAGCGAGCCCACCATCGCGCTGCGCCGCGCCTGCCGCGCCCGCAAGGACCTGGTCAGCCACCGCGTCGGGCTGGCCAACCAGCTGCGCGCTCACCTGCGCAACGCCTTCCCCGGCGCGGTCGGACTGTTCTCCGACATCGACTCGCCGATCAGCCTGGCCTTCCTGACCCGCTTCGACTGCCAAGACCGCGCCGACTGGCTCTCTCCGAAACGACTCGCCGCCTGGCTGAGCAGCGTCGGCTACTGCGGCCGCATCGACCCCGGCGTGCTGCACGCCCGGCTGACCACCGCACCACGAGGCGCCGTCGGCGACCACGGCACCACGCAAGGGCACACCACCCGGGCACTGCTGGCCGTGCTGACCACGCTCGTCGAACAGATCAAGACCCTGTCCACCCAGATCAGCGAACAGCTCGCCCTGCACGCCGACCAGCACGTGTTCACCAGCCTGCCCCGCTCCGGCAGAGTCCGCGCCGCCCGGCTGCTCGCCGAGATCGGCGACTGCCGCGCCCGCTTCCCCACTCCCGAAGCGCTGGCCTGCCTCGCCGGCGCCGCACCATCCACCCGACAGTCCGGCAAGCTCCGCGCCGTCACCTTCCGCTGGGCCTGCGACAAGCAGCTGCGCGACGCCGTCACCGACTTCGCCAACGACAGCCGACACGCCAACCCCTGGGCCGCCGACCTCTACCAACGAGCCCGCGCCCGAGGACACGACCACCCCCACGCCGTACGCATCCTCGCCCGCGCCTGGCTGTTCATCATCTGGCACTGCTGGCAAGACCACACCGCCTACGACCCGACCCAGCACAAAGCCCTGCAACGACTCCTCAACCAAGATCAACAAACGGCGGCTTGACACAGGGCATCTCATGCGCTTGCCTCGCGACCGCATCCTCGCTCGCCTGCGGCAAGTGCCGCGGATTGCTCGCAAACACGCCATGGTCCCGTCGCGGCCCCTACCTTCGGCTCGCTCCTCAGCTCCTTGCTCATCGAAGACCGTCGCCGGTCGCGTCGGCCAGCGCCAGGCCGCCGAGCCGGTGATGGACCCGGCCGCCGCTGCTCAACGCGACGGCGACGACGATCTCGTCCGGGCGCGGCGCGTCGGGTACGTAAAGCGTCGCAGCGTCGTAGTGCGAGCGGACGTACAGCGCGTCCTTGTAGGCGATGGGCACGTCGAGGACCACACCGGGCGCGCCGACCTTCGTCGCCGAGGAGACCCATGCGGCGCCACCACCGACACCCGCGCGCAGCGCGTCACCGAACGGGGTCGTGATGCAGGCGACGGCGTGCTCCTGCTCGCCGGCCGTGCCGGCGATCGCGCCCTTGCCGTACCCCTCGGCCGCAGGGTCGCCGAGCAGCACGACCGCGCGGCTTGTCAGCTCCTTGCCGAGCTCGGCGCTCGGATCGACCAGCTCGTCCAGGTCGCTCGCGTACCGCCCCGCGTACGGGTTCGCGATCACAGCGGCGACGAGCACCTTCAACGCAGGCGCGTCCGGCGGCGGGCCGCCCTCGTGCCACGTCTCCTCCGAAAAGCCGAGCCACTTGCGGATCTGGTAACCCACCGCACCTCCCGCGCGCCTTAGCCCTTGACTGAGGTATATGACAAAAGTAATTTACATGTGTCACCTAAGCAAGAGGGTAGGTACCCATGCGCGATGGCAACGACTACACCGAGGGGCTCCGCGACGGGCGTCAGGTCTATATCGACGGCGAGCGGGTATCCGACGTCACCACGCATCCCGCGTTCAAGGGGGCGGTGCGCTCGCTGGCACACCTGTACGACGTCGCATCCGATCCGGCCAACCGCGACACCATGACGTATCCCTCGCCGGACACCGGTGAGCCGCTCAACGTCGCGTACATGATCCCGCGGTCCGCCGACGACCTCGCCAAGCGGCGGCGCGGGATGCGCATGTGGGCGGACCAGACATTCGGGCTGATGGGCAGGACACCCGACCACGTGGCGGGGTTTCTCGCCGGGTTCGCGTCGACGCCGGAGGTCTTCGCCCGGGCCGACCAGGCGTACGCGGACAACGTGGTGCGCTTTCACCGCTTCGCCGCCGAGAACGACATCTACCCCGCGTACACCATCATCCCGCCGCAGATCGACCGCTCCAAGCCCGCGCACCAGCAGGCGGACAAGCACCTGTACGCCGGCGTCAAGGAAGAGCGCGACGGCGGCATCGTCGTCAAGGGCGCGCAGATGCTGGGCACCGGCGCAGCGATCGCCGACTGGATCCAGCTGAGCAGCATCGTCCCGCTGCGGCCGGGTGACGAGGACTACGCGATCTCGGTGATGATCCGGGCCTCCGCCCCCGGCGTGAAGATCTTCCCCCGCCGCTCGTACGCCGAGGCGGCAGACAGCGAGTACGACTACCCGCTCGCCACCCGGTTCGACGAGACCGACGCGCTCGTCGTCTACGACGACGTCTTCGTCCCGTGGGAGAACGTGTTCGTCTACCGCGACCTGGATCTCGTACAGGCGCAGTGGTGGCAGACGCCCGCCTGGCTGCTGGGCAACGCCCAGGCGCAGATCCGCTTCTCCGCCAAGCTCGACTTCCTTGTCGGCGTTGCCGCGAAGGTGGCCGCGATGAACGGTGTCGACCGGCTCCCGCCCGTCCAGGGGACGCTCGGCAACCTCGCCGCACACGCCGCCATGGCGCGCGGCATGGTCCTCGCGGCCGAGTACAACTGCCGCATCGCCGACAACGGTGTGGCCTGGCCCGGCGCCGCGGAGACGTTCGCGAACACCTCGCTCGAAGCGGACGCGTACGGCAAGTTGCTCGAGCAGGTGCGTGACCTGTGCGGTGGCGGTCTCATCCAGCTGCCGTCGTCCATCAAGGACTTCCAGAACCCCGAGATCGCCGAGCAACTCGAACGCTACGTCCAGTCGCCAGGCACGCCGTCACGGGAGCGGGTCGCGCTTCTCAAGCTCGCCTGGGACCTGGTCGGGTCGGAGTTCGCGAGCCGCCATCACCAGTACGAGATGTTCTACGCTGGCGCGCCGTTCGTAGTGAAGATGCGGATGTTCAACAACTACGACTTCGGGAGCGCGACCGCGCTCGTCGACAGGGCGCTCGACACGAACCGCGCGGCGCAGGCGGCCGAGGTCGCGTAGCGATGGGCGCCACCAACAACCCGGAACCGGCGCAGTTCCGCGACACCATGTCGCTGCTCGCCACCGGCGTCACCGTCGTAACGACCATGACCAGCGACGGTCCGGCCGGGATGACCGCGTCCGCGGTCTGCTCGCTCTCGCTGGAACCCCCGCAGCTCGTCGCGTGCGTAGAGCGATCCCTGCCCACGCACGCCGCGCTGCTGGCCAGCGAGACCTTCGCCGTCAACGTCCTGAGCGAGGAGCAGGTCGAGACGGCACGCCGGTTCGCGACACCGGGCGTGGACCGGTTCGCCGGCGTACCACTGCACACCGAGCACCCGGCGCCGGTGCTCTCGGATGCGATCGCGTACTTCGTGTGCACGGTCGAGGAGCGCCATCCCGGTGGCGACCACTCGATCTTCGTCGGCCGGGTCCGCGGCTGTGGCCAGGGTGTCGAGGGCCGGCCGCTGCTCTACTTCGGCCGCGCGTTCGGCGCTCTGCAAGCACCCGAGGACCGGCTGCTGCGGTCCTGGTCGGCGAGCGGCTCCCTCGTCTGAGTACGTATCGTGCGACGGGCGCGGCGGCACCCCCGCTGCCCTGAAACGTCCTGCCGCGTCCCAAATGACCACGTTATCCATGCGGCGTCGGCCTTATCGGGGCCTGCAGGCATCGATAAGCCGTACCAGGCCCACATAACGAGGTCATTTGGCGAAGGGCGCGAAAATGTCGGCGTCCATGATCCGGTCCGCCTCGTCGAGGCGCCCGTCCATGCCGTCGAACCCGGTACGCCGCGCCTCCTCCAACTGCTCCGCGGTGACGATGTCCTGCTCGGCGTGGAGCATCGCGAGCGCGAACTCGTGCACGTACTCGCATCGGGCGAAGCGACGCTCGCAGAACGTCTCGAGCCGGCTGCTCAGCGGCTCGTCGCTGGACAGCTCCTCGGCCAGGACTAGGGCGTCCTCCAGTGCTATCCCCGCTCCCTGCGTCAGGTGCGGCGGGACCGTGTGCGCGGCGTCGCCCGCGAGCACGACGCGTCCCCGGTGCCAGGGGCGCGGAACCAGCAGGACGTGGATCGGGCTGTACACCACTTCCGCGGACGCCGACAGCGCATCCCGGACGTCGCCGGCCACGTCGGTGTAGCCGGCGAGCCGCTCACGTAGCGCGTCGTGGAAGCGCTCGGGGTCCTGCCACGGATTCCCCGGCTGGGGCGCGACATGGAACAGGTACATCGTCTCGTCGGTGAGCGGCATGACGCCGGTCTTGCTGCCGATGCCCTGGTAGAACTCCATGGTCTTGACGTCGCCGGGCCGCTCGACGATCAGTCGCCACGCGGCGTACCCGGTGAACGCGGGCGTGCCCGCCTCCGGGAACAGCAGGCGCCGGATGGTCGAGTTCGCGCCGTCGAACCCGACGACGAGGCCGTACATGCCGACCGTCCCGTCCGCGTACGTCACGTGGACGCGGTCGGCGTCCTGCGTCAGGTCGTCGACGGCCGCGCCCGTGCGGATCGGCACGCCGGAGCGCTCGGCGGCGGCGAACAGGATCCGGTGCAGGTCGGCACGCGGCAGCGCGGCCATCGGCGGGACGTCGCCGCCGAGCAGGAAGGTGTGATCCACGATGAGCCGGCGGTGCTGGTCGTACACCCGCAGCGCGTCGAACTCCGAGCCCGCGGCGAGCACCTCGTCGAGCACGCCGAGAGCGCGCAGGGCACGTAGCGCGTTCGCCGGCTGGCCGAGCCCGACGCCGTGGATTGTGAACGCCGGCCGCTTCTCCGCCACCTCGACGTCCACACCGCGCTGCCGGAGGGCGATGGCCGCGGCCAGGCCGCCGATCCCGGCGCCCACGACGAGCACGCGCGGGTTACTCGCCGACGTCGTCATGGCGCTACCAGGCGATCGCGACTCGGTTCCATGATCCTCCGGTCCCTAGTGACAATCGGATTGTATGACCGTAATATAGCCGCTGATCGAGAGGAGGTCTCCGTGCAGACCATTCGCCGTTTGGATATGGCCGACGCCCGTTGCATACTCCGTGGCGCCGCGCAGCGCTCGGAGGAGATCGGTGTTCCCATGTGCACCGCCGTGGTGGACGACTCCGGGGCCCTGATCGCGTTCGAGCGCCTCGACGGCGGGAAGGTGTCCAGCAGCCCGATCGCGATAGACAAGGCGTACACCGCCGCCGCGGCGCGCAACCGTACGGCCTTCTACGGCGACGACAGCAACCCCAACAGCCCCACCTGGCGCATCAAGGGGACGAACGACGGCCGCTTCTCCACGATCGGCGGTGGTGTCCCGGTGACCGTCGACGGCACGGTCGTCGGTGGCATCGGCGTCAGCAGCGGGACCCAAGCCCAGGATGTCGACGTCGCGGAAGCGGCGCTCGCCCACTTCCTGACCGAGTCGGGGTTGGCGGCGACGACCTCGTGAGGAGCTGACATGGACGTCGTCGGTGCTCCGGAGTCGCGCGTCGCCGCGACGGATGGCGGGCGCCCCGCGCTCTTCGTCCGCAAGACGGCCGCCTACGTGGAGGAGATCACGCACGAGGGCGGCCGGCCGCAGGATCCGCCGGTGCGGCTCGCCGCCGCCGTCGCAGTGGTCCACAACCCGTATGCAGGCACCTACGTGGACAACCTCGACCTCCTGCTCAACGATTTCGCGCCGACCCTCGGTTCGCTACTCGGCCGGCGGGTGGTGGAGCTGCTCGGCGGGAGGGTCGAGGCGTACGGCAAGGGCGCCCTCGTAGGCGAACGCGGCGAGATCGAGCACGGGTCGGCGATCATCCATACGCTGCGGTTCGGCAACCCGTTCCGCGACGTTGCCCAGGGCACGTCGCTGCTGCCCTCGGCCGAGAAGCGCGGAGCCTGCGGCGCGTCGCTCGATCTCGCGCTCAAGCACAAGGCGGACGCGAGCATCCGCACCCACCACTGGACGTTCGAGATACGCGTACCGGACGCACCGTGCGCCGACGAGATCCTCGTCGCCTGTGCCGGCGCGGACGGGGCACGACCCAACGCACGGATCGGCCTCGGACCGGCCGACGACACCCTTCCCTGACTCGACCAACACCACCGCAGGCCGGGGGCCAGCACGCAACGGAGCCGAGAAGCCATGAGCAGCCCCGAACAGACGATGCCACCCGTGGCGGACGCGCGCAGGCGAGAGCTTCGGCGAAACGCCTTCATCGCCGCCAGCCTCGGCTGGCTGCTCGACGGGTTCGAGAACTACACCGTCGTGCTCGTGGCCGCGCCCGTCGTCGCCGAGCTCGTCGGCGGTGACGCCTCGCCGCTGTACATCGCCGGCATCCTCGCCTCGACGCTGGTCGCGTGGGCCATTGGAGGCCTGACCTGCGGTGTGATCGCCGACTACATCGGCCGGCGACGCACCCTGATGTTCTCCATCCTGTGGTACGCCGTGTTCGCCGGCCTTTCCGCGCTCGCGCCGAACTACGCGGTCTTCATCCTCCTGCGCTTCGCGAGCGGTCTGGGCCTGGGCGCCGAGTGGGGTACGGGCAACACGTTGCTCTCCGAGCACCTCCAGCCGCGGACCCGTGGCCGAGGGCTTGGATTCCTCGCCGGCAACTTCGGCCTGGGCTTCCTCATCGCGACAGGCATCTGGCTCGTCATCGACACCGGGCCGGGCTCGTGGCGCTGGATGTTCCTCATCGGCATCCTGCCGGCGTTCCTCACGCTGTGGATCCGCAGGAAGGTCGACGAGCCGGAGACCTGGCTGCGGGCGAGGAAGGATCGCCAGGAGGCCCGCGCACGGGTCAACAACGGCGGTGCGCTGGACACGCGCGACGTGGCGCTCACCACGTTCACGTTCGCCCGTCCCTTCAAGGACCCCCAGCTGCGGCGCCAGACGATCATGCTGCTGCTCATGGCGCTCAGCTGCCTGGTCGCGTGGTGGACGGTCTCCACCCGGGTCCTGGCGCTGGCGGGGGTCATCGGCGCGGACCAGGCGAACGTGAGCACCTATGTCGGGTTCGTCGCGCTGTCGTACAACGTCGGCGGGATCCTCGGCTACTACGCCATGGGCTTCGCGGCCGATGCGTGGGGGCGCAAGCCGACCATCTTCGGCTACTTCGTCGGCTCGCTCATCATGACGTACGTGCTGTTCCTCGGGGTGCACACGACCGGGCTGCTCCTCGTGCTCGCCGGGGTGAACGGGTTCTTCACCCTGGGCCTGATGGGCTGGATGGGCATCTACCCGCCCGAGTGCTACCCGACGTACATCCGGGCGACGGCGATCACGACCATCTTCAACCTCACCCGGTTCATCGTCGCGGCCATGATCATGCTGTCCGGCTACCTGATCGCGCTGTTCGGGAGCATCAGCACCATGGCGATCGCCATGGGCTCGATCTACATCATCGGGATCGTGTTCACGCTCAAGGCGGGACCCGAGACCAAGAACCGTCCACTGCCTGAGTAGACGCGGCTGTGGCCATGGCCGGAGGTGTGATGCTGGAGACGCCGTTTACCGCGCTGCGGGCCGGACGCCTCGTCGCCGCGCGCGAGGCGACGTCCGAGGAGCTCGTACGCTCGTGCCTGGAGCGCATCAAGGCACGAGAGCACACCGTCCACGCCTGGGTTCACCTGGACGAGGAGGCCGCCCTTGCCCAGGCGCGCGCCCGCGACCGGGAGCGCCCGCGTACCGCACTGCACGGCGTGCCTGTGGGCATCAAGGACGTCATCGACACCGCGGACCTCCCCACCGAACAGGGGACGCCCATCCACGCCGGGCGTCGGCCGACGATCGACGCGACCTGCGTGACGGCCCTGCGGAACGCGGGTGCGGTCATCCTCGGCAAGACCGTCTCGACCGAGCTGGCCACGTGGCATCCGGGCCCCACCACCAACCCGCACGACCCGACGCGGACGCCCGGCGGTTCCTCGAGCGGCTCGGCCGCGGCGGTGGCCGACGGCATGGTGCCGCTCGCGCTCGGCACCCAGACGGTGGGATCCACGATCCGGCCGGCCGCGTTCTGCGGCACCTGGGCGTTGAAGCCGACGCACGGCAGGCTCTCCCTCGACGGGGTCCAGCCGCTCAGCGGGCGGCTCGACACGCTCGGCCTCTTCGCGACCGACGCCGAGGGCACGGCAGCGCTCGCCTCGGTCCTGCGCGGTAGGCGGATCGAGCCGCTCGAAGAAACCGCGGCGTCGCCGCGTATCGGCCTGCTCCGCACGCCGTGGTGGGACCGGGCGGACCCGGACGGCCAGCAGGCGGTCGAGCGCGCGGCGGCGCTCTGCGACCGGGCCGGAGCCCGCGTCGAGGAGGCCACGCTGCCGCTGCGGTTCGAGGAGCTGTTCGAGGCGCACTGGACGATCATGCAGTTCGAGATGGCCCAAGCGCTCATGCCCGAGTACGAGACGGACGCGGCGGCACTCAGCACGACACTCCGCGGTGTCATCGAGAGCGGCCTCAAACTGGATCCGGCCACGTACGAGGACGCGGTACGGGTGAGTGAGGAAGGCAAGGCGCGCGTCGACGAAGCGCTCGCCGCCTGGGACGCCGTCCTCACCCCGGCCACGCTCGGCGAGGCCCCGCCGGGTCTCGACTCCACCGGCGACTCCCTGTTCTGCCGGCTGTGGTCGCTGCTGGGCGTGCCCGCGATGGCCGTTCCTGGTCTTCGCGGGTCGAACGGGTTGCCCATCGGCGTGCAGCTCGTCGGCCGGCGCCACCACGACGACGAGCTGGTCGCCGTGGGCGCCTGGGTGGGCGAACGGCTGGCGGGCGAGTGAGTACCGAGACGATCCTGGACGGGCGGATGAGCAAGGAGCTGACGAGCGAGGCGGAGGTAGGGGTCGCCGGAGCCATTCGGCCCGGTGGTCACGACTTCGCGGCACCTGCCGTAGGCGAGCGAGGAAGCGAACGCGGAGGAAACACGTGAACAAGGACCTGCGTAGCTACCTCACCGACCTGGTGGACGCCGTTCCCGGGGACCTCCTCCGTGTCGACACACGTGTGGACAGGCGCTTCGGCATCACCGCGCATGGAGCGGCCGCGCTGCGGCAGGGCCAGCAGCCCGCCTTCTATTTCACCGACGTCGACGGCAGCTCGCTCGCCTGCGTGACCAACCTGCTCGCGACGCACGAGCGGATGGCGCTCGCACTGGGCTGCCCGGTCGAGGAGCTGACGCGGTCGTCGGCGACGCTCCAGCCGCAGGCCGCACACCCGCCGGTGGAGGTGGCGGCGGAGTCGGCCCCGGTCAAGCAGGTGATCCGCCGCGACGACGAGGTACGTCTGAGTGACCTGCCGATCCCCGTGCACAACGAACTCGACGGTGGGCCGTTCCTCACCGCTGCGATGACGGTCATGCGCGACCCCGACAGCGGTCAGCTCAACCTCGGCGTCTACCGCGAGCAGGTATACGACGAGCGACTTCTCGGGGTGTGGTTCTTCGGCTCGCACCACGGCGGCAGCATCCACCGCCGGTACGAGGAGCGCGGCGAGCCGACACCGGTCGCGATCGTGATCGGCCACCACCCCGGCATGCTGATGGGTGCCGTGTCGCGGGTGCCGGGCATCGGCGGCGAGTACGACGCCGCGGGCGCGTTCCTCGGCGAGCCCGTCGAGCTCGTACGCGCCGAGACGAGCGACCTGCTGGTACCGGCGCGCGCCGAGATCGTCATCGAGGGGGTGATCGTCCCCGGCGAGGTACGCGAGGAAGGTCCGTTCGCCGAGTGGCCCGGCTACTACGTCGGCGGCGGGCGCAAGCCGGTCATCCGGGTCGACGCGATCACCATGCGCGAGGACGCGATCTTCCAGGACATCCAGGCATCCGGCACCGAGCACCGGCTGATGGGTGCGCTTCCGCGCATCCTCAGCGTCCGCCGCAACGTCGGCCAGGCGGTCCCTGGGCTCCGCGCGGTCAACATTCCCCTGCACGCCCGGATGCACTGCTACCTGGCGATCCGCAAGGAGCAGGACAACGACCCGGTGCGCGCAGCCTTCGCGGCTTTGAACACCGAACCGGAGAACCTGCGGATGATCGTGGTCGTCGACGACGACATCGACGTCCACGACGAGCAGGAGCTCTCCTGGGCCATCGGTACGAGGTTCGACGCGGACAGGGACCTGCAGGTGATCCCGCGCTGGAACGGGCCCGGCGGCCTGTTGCCTACGAACTGGGCGTACGACGCCGACGGTGACCGGACGCCGCGCATGTCGTCGGCGATCATCATCGATGCCACCAAACCGGCGCCGCCGGTGCGCTTCCCCACCCGCGCCCGCGTGCCCGAGCACGCCGTCCGCGACGTCGAACTCGGCCAGGCGACCACCGTCAAGTCGGCGAAGGACCTGCCGTGGCACGTCTAGGGCTTACCACCGCCTGCGGGCGTTACGACCGCGTCTGGCCCCTCCTCGACGGCCGGGTGCACCCGGAGGGCCTCGACCTCAACATGGTCACCCTCGATCCGGAGGAATGCTTCTGGCGGATGATCCGGTTCGCGGAGTTCGACGTCTCCGAGCTGTCGCTCGCGAGCTACGCGATGCTGCGCGCACGCGGAGATACGCGCTTCATCGCGATTCCGGTGTTCCTGTCGAGGAGCTTTCGCCACTCGTCGATCTACGTACGGCCGGGCGCGGGCATCGGTTCGCCCAAGGACCTGGAAGGTCGCCACGTCGGTGTGCCTGAGTACCAGATGACGGCCGCGGTCTGGGCACGCGGCATCCTGCGCGACGAGTTCTCCGTCGACACCAACCGGATCGTCTGGCGCACCGGCGGCCTGGAGCAGCCCGGGCGGACCGAACGCCAGCCGCTGGACACACCGTCGTGGGTGACGGTCGAGCCGATCGCCTCCGACCAGACGCTGTGCGGCGCGCTCGACGCCGGTGAGCTCGACGCCATCGTCGCTCCGCGTATACCGTCCAGCTTTCGGGGCGGCGACCCTGGAATCACGCGGCTGTTCCCCGACTACGCCGAACGAGAGCTCGACTACTACCAGCGTACCGGGCTCTTTCCCATCATGCACCTGGTCGCGATCAGGTCCGACGTGTACGAGCAGCACCCCTGGGTCGCGCAGAGCCTGTACAAGGCGTTCAGCGAGGCGAAGCGCATGGCGCTGAGCGGGCTAACCGACGCGCCGGCACTGCGCTACACGATGCCGTTCCTGCTCGACGCGCTCGAGCGGCAGGAACGCGTCTTCGGCGCCGATCCCTGGCCGTACGGCGTCGAGCAGAACCGCGCCACGCTCGAGGTCTTCTGCCGCTACCTCGCCGAGCAGGGTCTCGTCCCGGCCGCACCCGACGTCGACAGCCTGTTCGCGGACAGCACGCTGGCCGGCGCCCGCATCTGAAGCAGGGTAGGGTCACGAGCCGTGCTTCCCGCTCCCCTGGACGCCGAACGGATCGGCCGGTTACTGGAAACGGCACGCGGCGATCGCGCTCCCGACACGTGGATACGCGGCGGCCGGATCGTCAGCGTGCACACCGAGGAAGTGCTCGAGGCGGACGTCTCCGTCACCGACGGCCGGATCGCGTACGTCGGTGCCGCGCCCCCGGCCGTCGCCGACGACACGGTCGTGCTCGACGCGCACGGGTCGTACGTGCTCCCGACGTACATCGAACCGCACTGCCACCCGTGGATGCTGTTCAACCCCGATGAGCTCGCCCGGTTCACCATGCCGGCCGGAACCACGGCGTACGTGGCCGAGATGCTGAACGCGCAGCTGCTCATGGACGTCGCCGACGTACGCGACCTGTGGCGTGCCCTGCAACGCACGCCGGTGCGGTGGCACTGGGCCGTCCGCACCGCGGGCCAGGCTGCCGAGGATGTCGCCAAACAACTGCCACGTACCGCCATCGACCAGCTGCTCGACGAACCGGGAACCGTGCAGATCGCCGAGGTCACCGGCTGGCCCCAGCTGCTCGCGGGCGACACGGCGTTGCTGGACAGGGTCGCGTCGGCCAAGGCGCGGGGGCTGCGAGTGGATGGCCACGGCGCGGGGGCATCCACCCGGCGAGTGCCGGC
>JBOHBN010000084.1:0-2710 GCA_050698355.1 Streptosporangiales bacterium
CCTACTGGCGCACGAGCAACGCCACGCTGCTGTCGTCACGGCGAGGGGACGTGACGACGGTCATGCGGTGGGTCGCGGAACGGTTCCACGCCGAGGTCGAGCCGCTGCACCACGGGTGGTGCTGGGGTTACGCGCCACGCAATATCCGCGGCGGGTCGTCCCTGTCCAACCACGCGAGCGGGACGGCGATCGACCTGAACGCGCCGGCGCACCCGCTCGGCACCCAGCCACGGGCGAACTACTCGCGCAAACAGATACGCCGCATACATCGGATCGTCGGGCTGTCGAGCCGGGTCATCCGGTGGGGCGGTGACTACTCGGGCCGCAAGGACGGGATGCACTTCGAGATCAACGCCGGTCACGCCGCGGTCGACAAGCTGGCACGGAAGGTCCGCTCGGCGAGCGGGCTACGGAAGGAGAACGACATGCTCGAGGAACGTGTCTCCGCGTCGATAAGCGACCGGGTTGTCGCGCTCAACCCCGACACGAGCACGGTCGGGTGGTTCAAGGAGTACGCCGATCCCGAGAACACGCACGGGGAAGGCGACCCGTCGCTGCTGGACGGGCCGTGTTTCTACCAGATCGGTTATATCGGCACGATCGAAGGACTACCCGCCGGTCACAAGGTGGAGGTCGCGATCGTCGAGGCCGTCAAGCACGGCAGCGGCGACGGCAAGACGTGGGACGTCGGCAACCCGGTCGGCTCGGCGCGGTCGACCGCCGGCACGGACGGCCGCGTCGGGTTCGACGTCATGTCGCTGCCGGGCGGGCACATCCCGCGCAACGGGCGGGTGTGGCTGCGCATCCACTGCCACGGCGCCGAAGGAGCACGCCTGACCCGCGCCGTCGGCCAGGGCTGGTACGGAAGGTAAAGGGGACAGACGATGGCTATGACCGCGGCGTACCTGGACGCGACGGCCGACGCGGGCGGCGGCCTGATCGGCTACCTCGGCCTGGTCGACGACACCGGCACCGAGCTGTCCGGCGGGCCGTACACGAGGCTCGCGGTGGCGTGGAACCTCACGGCCGGGACGGGCAGGATCAACCCGACCAGCGACCTGGTATTCGACGTCCCCTCCGGGGCGACGGTCGCCGGGTGGCGTGGCTACTCGGCGTCGACGAGCGGCACCGACTACGGCGGCGCCGACCTGGTAGCACAACCATTCAACAGCTCAGGCGAGTACACGCTTCTGGCAGCGCAGACCGCGGTCGACCACGATTCGATGGCCTGAGCGATGTCCTATCTCGACGACCTGCCCGCGCACGGCGAGGAACCGTGGGACTCCCAGCTGATCACTGCGCTCGGCGATATCAACTCGGTCGCAGAGGCAGCGCAGACCACCGCCGACGGGAAGGTCAGCCCCGGGGATCTAGCCCCGGTCGCGACGTCCGGCGCGTACTCGGACCTGTCCGGTACACCTGCGGTCCCCGACGACGGCGACTATGTAGCTCTCACCGGGGACCAGACCGTCGGCGGGGTGAAACGGTTCAACGACTCGCCGCTGGTGCCTGCACCGGCTCTCGGGGAATCCGATCGGGCCGTCAACGTGGGGTACGTCGATGCGCTCAACTACGCCGATGTCGGCGCGCTCCCCGACACCTACACCCCGCCGGACCAGTCCTGGAACCAGATCACCGGGAAGCCATCCACGTTCCCGCCGTCGGCGCACGACCACGACGCCAGCGACATCACGTCGGGACACCTCAGTTCGGCGCGGGGTGGTACCGGCATCAACATCACGACCTTCGGTAGCTATCTGAGGACCACGGGGACAAGTGCGCCACTTGAGCAAGTCGATCCGTCGGTCGTCCGCTCCGACATCGGCGCCGCCGAGGAGGTCGCGGCCTCGATCGGGTGGACGAGCTTCTCCACGCAGTCACCGGCTACGACCACTGACCGGGCCAGGGCCAGGAGGCACGCCACTGGCCTGGTCGAGGTGCAACTGAGCATCGACGTGGGGAGCCTGTCCAGCGGCGACGTCGTCACGAATGATCTGCCGTCTTGGGTGATCCCGGCCGACGGCCATCCGCTGTCAGTAGCACCGGCGGTCAACTCGTCCACCACAGGCACCACGCAGGTGAACATCACCCCGGCCGGTGAGATCAAGGTGTTCGCGGACAACCCCGGCAGCGTGAAGTTCGTCCGGTTCGTGGCGGTATACACGCCATGAGTGGCTTCGGGGAAGGCGGGTTCGGACTCGGCGGGTTCGGTGTCGGACTGCAAGAGGGGTCCGGCGGGTCTACCGCAAGCGTTTCCGATTCAGCATCGGGTGCGGGCGCTGCCTCGACGGGCGGCGGGGCGAGCACCACCGTTGCAACCACCGCCGCCGCAGCGGGCAGTCCTGGAGCGGCTGGCGGCACGCTCACCGCTGTCCATGCATCGGCGCAGGGGAACGGCCGCCCTGCACCCGTCAGCGGCTCCACGGTCCTCCTGACCGCCCTCGCGACCGGCTCCGGGACACCAGACCTTGCGGGAGGCGCTGAGAGCGCCGTCACCATCGCCGTGACCGCCGGGGGTACGCCAGCACCCGGCAGCGGCTCCGCTTCCAGCCTCGTCGCCACGGCGGCCGGGAGCGGTACGCCCAGGGCAGGGGACGGCGCGGCCGCGCCCGTCCTCGTTAGCCCGACCGGCGCGGGATCGCTGTCGACGAGCGGCGGCGCGGCAGCAGTCACCGGCGCGTTCTCGTACGGCCGCGGCTCGCCCTCGCTC
>JBOHBN010000085.1:0-1596 GCA_050698355.1 Streptosporangiales bacterium
GGTCCACTCCGATCACCGTGTCACCCTGCGCGGCGAGCAGGCCGGCAAGCGACCGCCCGATTCCCGATGCGGCCCCGGTGACCGCGACCCGACGTGACATGTGGCTCCTCTCGCGGCACGTGTGACGCACCGAAAGCTAGCGGCGACGGCTCGCGCTGGTGAACGGCCTTCCGGTCAGCGGGACGGCTCGGCGGCGCCGGCGTTCGACCGGGTAGCCAGCAGCAGCCGGCAGGCCAGCCGGATGTCGGCTTCCGCGTCCGGCAACGACATCCGCCCGTTCAGGCTGGAGGACAGCACGCCGTACCAGCACTGCAACAGCAGCCGGACGAGCGTGACGTCCTTCGCCGTCGGCGTGTCCAGCCGGAGGATGCGCAGTACCAGGTCCCGGAAGGTGTTGTCGATCTGCCCCGCGTCCGGGACCGTGGCGACATTGGCGGAGTTGGCGGACTGCAGCATCGCGATCGCCAGCAGCGGGCGCCGCACCAGGCTCCTGCTGGCACGCACGAGTGTCCGGTAGACCGCATCCTCGGGGTCCTCACCGTGCTCGCACTCGGGGGTGGTCTCCTCGAACCGCCGCACCTGGGCGGCCATCACCGTGGTGAACAGGTGCGTCTTGGAGGGAAAGTAGCGGTAGAGGGTGCCGATCGCGACCTCGGCGTCCTTCGCCACGTCGTGCATCTGCACCCGCTCGAGCCCCTTCTCCGCGGCCAGGTCGGCGGCCGCGCGCAGGATCCGGCGGTACCGCTCGACCTGCCGCGGCGAGCTCGGCTCGGCGGCGGGCCTGGCTTCGGCGATTCTCGGCACGGCTCCCTCGCTATCGGAGTCGGGTTCTCGGTTCGGCCGGTCGCCTGCACGATAACCGGACGTCCCCACTACCCCGCACCCGAAGTTACCGGTCACCGGAACGCTCCCCGCTGACCGGGACCGCGGATCAGACCAGGTTGTCCTCGACGGAGAACCCGAACGCGCCCTTGCCGTACATCGCCAGCGCGCGATCGGCGTCGTTGGCGACGTGCACGCTACCCGCGTGCGCGTCGCGCCAGCCGCGCTCGATCGGGTTTCCCCGCCCCAGCGAGCTGCCGCCCGCCGTCTTGAACAGCAGGTCGATCGCCTGCAGCGCCCGCTCGGTGCCGCGCACCTGGTCCCGGCGGGTGCGCAGCCGCAGCTCCATCGGGATCGTGTCGCCGGTGAGCGCGCACCGGTAGAGCTCCTCGATGTTGCGGTCCATCTGCAGCACCGCCGCGTCGAGCTCGGAAGCGGCCCGGGCGACCGCGACCTGGGCGAACTGGTCGTCGGCGAACCGCCCCCCGCCGAGGCTGAGCCGTACCCGGTCACGCATCGCCGTCAGGTAGTTCTCGTAGCACCCGCTGACCACGCCGATCACCGGTGCGGCCACCGTCGAGGTGAAGATCGCGCCGAACGGCAGCTTGTACAGCGGCCCCGGGTTCACCCGCTGCCCCGGCCCGCGCAGCTGGGAGTGTTCGTAGTTGCGCATCACGCGGTGCTCCGGCACCGTCGCCTGCTCCACCACGATGTCGTTGCTGCTGGTACCGCGCAGGCCGACCACGTCCCACACGTCCTCGATCCGGTAGTCGC
>JBOHBN010000086.1:0-2269 GCA_050698355.1 Streptosporangiales bacterium
CCGTTCCGCGACCCACCGCATGACCGTCGTCACGTCCCCTCGCCGTGACGACAGCAGCGTGGCGTTGCTCGTGCGCCAGTAGGTGATGACCGACTTGTCGTTAGCCGGTCCCCAGCCGTTCTGTGAGCAGAGCATCAGACCAGGTCCGGTACGGGCGGGTCGTCGCCGTCGTCGCCGACCGGCTCCGCGCTCCCCGCGGGGATCCGGTACTTGTCGATGTTCGGGACGAGGATCACTACGGCCGCACCGACAGCGGAGATCGCCACGTTCAGCCACAGCTCGGGCCGCCCGTCGAGTAGCCCGGAGCTGGCGACGACGCCAGCTGCGGCAAGCAGCGCGGCGATGAACTTCGCATAATTGGACAGGTTCACGGGTGACTCTCCCTTTCTGGTCAGGACGGTAGGAGGTAGATGAACGTCGTGGAGATGATGTCGCCCTGGTCGATCGTCGAGTCGGTGTGCAGGTCGTACAGCGTCGCCAGGCCGGATGGCTTCAGGCGGACGCTGCCGCCGGTCGTCGTCGCGTGCCCGTACACCTCCACCGACGTCGTCGGTCGCTTGGCGGTGTCGTCGATGGTGAACAGGTCTTCGTCGGGCGACACGTTGCCGGGGTGCGACCCGCCGGTGCCGATCGTGCCGACCTGGCCGCCGGTGCGGCTGACCTGAACGTTGAGCTGCATGACCAGCCCGAGGATGATCCGGTACTCCGCTGCGTCGACGTTCCACCCGGTGCCCGCCGTGGCCGCCAGGCCAGACAGGTCGCCGGTGTCTGTGATCAGCCCGGCGATCGTCGAGTCGACCGCCTCGGCGAGCGCCTGAATGTCGGAGGGCACGTTCGGCGTCGCCCCGAGCGACGGGTACGGCAGCGAGTAGTTACTCGTGGTGGGCATCAGCTTCTCCTTAGAACGGCATCACGATGAGGCGTCGGGACCGGAAATGCACGTCGGTGGTGCCCGTGTACCGCTCGTACAGCATGTGGAACGTGTTCAGGCCCTCATTGAGGCCCTTCGACGCGTCCAGGACGATGATCGAGGCGACGCTCTGCGCCATCGCTGAGTTACCCCCGTACAACACCGACTGCTCCCCCTCCGGGGCGATGCTCGACGCGCCCGACACCCGGAACGAGGCGTGCACACCTGCCCCGGCAGCGACGCTGATCTCCACCGACATGAACACCAGGCACCGCCGGGTCGACCCAACGTACACGTCGGTCAGCGTCGGCCCTGGTGTCGGCAGGTCTGTGAACGTCGCCGAGGTGGTTGTCTCGTCCGCGGTCACGGACGCGGCGCGGATCGCCAACGCGCCCTCACCGGCCACACCGATCCGCCCGAGGACGAAGAACGTCGACTTGTACTTCAGCAGCCCGACGACGTCGCCGGGAGCGAGCAGCACGGTGCCCGTAGACGCGAGGACGGGGAGGTCGTCGAAGGTCGTGTCGCCGAGCAGAATCCGGTTCGACCCGGTCGAGGAGTCCCACGACACGACGGTGCCCTGCCTCATCCCGAGGTTCTTCTTCTCCTTCAGCAGCAGCGGCGCTAGATCGGTTGACCGGCTCATGTGGGCACCTCCACGCCGATGTCGACGGTGGACTGTTCTTTCGTAGACCCGGACAGGGCGTCCGACGCGACGAGCGGCAGCTTCACGGTCTCCAGGACATGCACGCCGGTCTGCCCGTCGGAGTAGGTGACCTGCAGCGGGTCGAACGGTTCGAGGAACGCGGCCGGGACGGTGTCGAAGTCGATGTTGTACGGCAGGCCGAGCGAGCGGCGGAGGATCGCGTGCGCCGCCGCGGCGGCGTGCGTCGGCGCGGTGATCAGCGACGACGAGTAGAACGTCGGCACCTGTCCGAACGTGCCATCCCAGTAGGTCGGCGAGTCGGGGTTCGCGTCGTAGACGAACACGCGGATCGGCTCGTCGGCGTCCGCACCTTCCCCGGTCGCGACGACGCCGTTGTAGACCCCGTCACGGTTCAGCTCACGCTCCCCGGACACCATCACACCGCCCGGCCCGGCGTCGATCGTGAACACGGGCTGAGACGGGTCGGGCGGGGTGCGGACGACGAGGACGCCGCGGTAGTCGAAGTACATGATCTTGCCGCGGGAGTTGACGGCGTCGGCGAGGAACTCGATGCGGCTGTTGCCCGCGTCCGAGTCGTCACCGCCCGCGATGACCTGCCGGTCCAGGGTGTCTTCCGCCGACGCGTAGTCGAAGTCGATGCGTGCGTTAGGGAGCACCGGGCCGACGAGGGTCTCGAACACCGACTGCACCGA
>JBOHBN010000087.1:0-4176 GCA_050698355.1 Streptosporangiales bacterium
ACCGACGACACGAGCGCCACCGGCCCCGACGACGGCGCGCCGTAGGGCCCGTTCACGAACCACGTCGACCGTGACCGCACCAGCCCGACGATGTCGCCGACGGCGGGCGTGAAGTCACCCGCGATGGGCAGGTTGGACAGGACTGTGTTCCCGAGCTGGATCTGGTTCGTGCCCGCGTCGGAGTCCCAGGCGACGACGACGCCTTGGCGGAGGCCGAGATCTTGGCTGCGGCGGTGCAGCAGCGGCGCGAGATCCGACGACCTAGCCACGGTTCACCCGCACCCGGAGTATCCGCTGCTGCCGGCAGGACCCGGACCAGGTTCCCGCTGCGGTCAGCCCGAAAGTGACCTTGTCCAGCACGTGCACCTCCGCCGAGCCGTCCCGGTACCGGACACGCACCGGGTCCAGGGCCTCGAGCGCGGGGTTCGGTGCTGCAGTCAGGTCGAGGGAGTAGCGGCGGCCGACGCTGCGGTCGAGCAGCCGCGCCGCAGCGCCACGCGCCATGTTGTCGTTCTTCAGGTTCGGGGAGCTGTAGAACGTGGGGACCATCCCGAACGGCCCACCCCACATGGTCGGCGAGGCGGGGTCGGTGTCGAGCACGACCGCCCGGACGGGGTGCTTGGCGTCGGCGCCCTCACCGGTCGCGATGACGCCGTTGAACACCTCGTCGCGGTTGAGGTTCCGCGACGGCTTCACCAACACGCCCCTCGGACCCGCGTCGATGTCAAACACCGGCACGTCTGCCGGCGGGGCGTGCTGCACCCGTAGTCGCCCCTCCTCGTCGAAGAAGATCTCCTTCGCCCGCGACGTGGCGAGGTCACGCAGGAACGCCCACCGGTCCGCGTCGGAGTCGCCGCTGTCGCTTCCCCCGACGACCTGCTGCCGGTCGAGATGGTCCGAGCGTGCCGGGTAGTCGAACACGACCGGCATGTGCGGCATCACGTCACCGACAAGGGCCTGGAACGCGGCGGCGACCGTCGTGAGCGGCTGGAACTGGACGGCGTCGATGAGCTTCGCGTCCTGTAATGCCTTGGTGCGGTCCATCCCCGCGATCTGCAGCGGGCTGTCGTCTCCCTGGGTCGGTTCGACCGAGTCGATGCGGAAGTACCCGAGTGGCACCCACTCTGGTGACGTCCCCAGGTACAGGCCGCAGCGGATGAAGATTTCCGGGCCATACGGATGCAAGACCTTGTCGTCTGCGCCTTTCCAGCCGCGCCCGTCGACCGTCAGGTCGACAGTGCAGCGGACGTCAGCGGTCGAGTCGCAGGTGACCGATCCGTCAATGACGTCGACCTCTTGACCCTCGGGGTCAGGTCCAATTTGGCCGGGCTCGCATATCCGGGCACTGACAGCGACTCGGTGGGGACCGCGGACGGCCTGCAGGAACCCGTCGCTGACCGGGCGCACGTTACAGCTCGATGTCTCGCGGTTCGCCAACGAGCTCGAGCACCGCCGCGCAGGTGGGTTGCGCGGCGAGCAGGTCCGCGCACGTCGGGTAGAGCCGCAGCAGCGTCCCCGTCGTGGCCGTCGCCCCGGTGATGCTCGGCGCGGGCGCGGCGACACCCGTCAGTGGGAGAGTGAACCAGCGCCGATCCCACGGCATACCTTTACGCGCCTCGGTCGTGTCACCGACCAGGTAGTAGCCGGACGGCACCGGGTAGCTCGATGGGGTCTGCACGTAAACGACGTCGCCGACCGCGACGGCGGCGTCCATGTCCTCGCGTTCCTGTGCCGTGACGGTCGCGACGGTCAGCTCGTAGCGTTTCGAGCCGCGCACGTCGGTCACCGCGATCGGGTCGCGGCGCCCGACGATGTCGAACACCCCGGCCCGCGCCGGTCTGGTCACGTCACCTGCGGCGGCGGGGTCGATCTCCCGGTTCAGCAGCGGGAAACTGATGCTCTTCAGCCACGGCTTATCGATCGTGACCGTGGTCGAGTCGCGGTACACCCCGATCGTCTCCCCGTCGCTGACCACGCTGACGCGGTACACGTTCTCGACGTTCGCGGCGAACTCGTAGTCGTCGACCGGGGCGGCGTCCACACTGACCGGGACGGTGTCGCCGCCGCGGACGGTCGTCCAGCGGACCAGGTCGGTCGACCGTTCGACCCTGACCGTCGCCTCCTGCATCGGCGCGTCGACGATCTCGTCTACGACGAACGGGGCGAGCTGCGTGACCGGCCGGTTCCCCGACCCGTGGGCACCGAACCCCGCAGCCCCCGCCGAGAGCGGCGCACCGTCGCTGTAGTCGATGTCCCACGCGCTGGGCTCCGCGTTGGCGGCGAGCCACCACCGCGCCCGCACCCTCCCGGCCTGGACACGTAGCCGCATCACGAACTCCGCGCCGTCCGCGAACCCTGGCGCCGCGGTGGTCGCGACACTCGACCCGGCGCGGTACAGGCTCACACCCTGCGAGTTGTTCAACATCAGCTGGTACCCGGATGCGAGGACGCTGACGAAGTCCGTCGACGACGCGTACGCGAGCGGCAGGTCCGCACAAGCGACCAGCCCCCAGCCGCGGACGGTCTCCGTCAGCCACACCCCGCCGATCGACACGTCGGCGTCGGCCAGCGCGACGTCCTGGACGGCGAAACTGCCGCCCTGCGACGAATCATGAACGACGCCGCCGGAGCCGGTCAGCGTCGGAGGGTTCGTTTTGCTGCCGCTCAACGCGACCTGGTACGACGACGACAGCGCCGCCCCTGCCGCGCCAGCGAAGTCGTCGCGCCACGCCTCCTGCGTGGGAGCCGCGATCTCCGCCACGTCGACCCGCACCCTCGACAGGTCTGGGTCGTAGGTGAGCATGTCGACGTCGTTTACGCCGGGCGCATCCAGCAGGACGGTCTTCGAATACGCCATGACCTCGGTGACGCCGGCTCCGTCGAGTCGCCACACGTGGTCGGTGACGCGGATGTAGCCGCCGGCGTCCTGCACGTCGAGGGTCAGGAAGTGGCCCGGCCCGTAGTCCCAGCCGAGATCAAGCGGCCCGGGCGTGTTGGCCATATGGCTGTCGAGGCTTCCGCCATGGAACAACGGGAACCCGCCGTACGGGTTACCGCCACCGGTGTCGATGCCGGAGGCGTGCACGTCGCCACTGAGCATGACCATCCGGCCGAGCCAGCCGTGGTCACCGAACATGTCGACGAGGTCGTTGCGTTCGACCTGGTAGGAGCCCCAGTTCGTGTTACCGGTGTTGGTCTCGACGTTCCACCGCTGCCCCTGCACGACGACCAAAAACTCTGAGTCGGTGGAGGTGAGCAGGTTCTGAAGCCAGGTCTTCTGCGCCGACCCGAGCCTGGTGCGCGGGTCCGCGCCGGATGGGGCGTCGGACTCGTAGCGGATGTCGAGGACGGCGAACTGCACCCGCCCGCATTGGAACGCGTGGTAGATCGCACCGCTCGCTTCCTCCAGCGGGTACGACGGGATGCGTTCGCGGTACGCCGCCGCAGCATTGAACTTCGCGGGGCTCGTGCCGTCGCTGTTGTCGCCGCAGAAGTCGTGGTCGTCCCACATATACACCAGCGGGACGTTGCGGTAGAGGTCGCCTTGCCGGGTGGCGAGGACCGCCTCGTACATCTGCCTGTACAAGCCGATGTCGAACCCGGTCAGGCCGTGCTTGTCCTGCCCTATATCGGGGTACGCGAGGTCGCCGCCGTCGATGTTGAACAGCGGGTTCTTCGCCGCGACCCGGTCGAAGACCGGCGAGTCCGAGACACGGTCCGGCACGAATGTGCCGCCCGCCGGGTACCCTGGCTTACTCCCCGCGCAACTCGAATACGTGAACGTGAACGACGCCTGCGACCCGGCCGCCGGGAACGTGCGGAACGCCCCCTCGAGGGTGCCGCCGCCATCATCAACGGTGTAGGTGTACGCCGTGCCCGCGTCCAGTCCCGTCGCGGCAAGGTCGACTATCCCTTCGCTTGACGCCGGCACCGGCCCAAAGCTCGACGACCCGACCTGCAGCGTCGCCGACGACCCGGACACCTTCGCGACGACCCGAGCAGACGAGTCGGTCACCGCGCCGACGATCGCGCTCACGACGCTCACACGACCACCCCCGCCCCTGCTCGCGCCCGCTGCCGCAGGCCCCTGTCGTGCTTGTCCTGCCTGCTGTGCAGGTACGCGTCGAACTGTCGGCCGTCCACCTCCAGCACCATCGGACCGGAGATGACGACCGG
>JBOHBN010000088.1:0-1153 GCA_050698355.1 Streptosporangiales bacterium
GTGGCGAGTCGGTGTACCTGCTCGGTGTGGCGGTGACCGGGCGACTGGCCGACGGGTGGATCCCCTCGCTCGGCTTCGCGTCACCACCACAGACTCCCGGGATGCGCGAGCGAGTTGTAGCCGCAGCGACTGACGCCGGCCGCGGCCCCGAGGCAGTCACCTGCGCCTACAACCTCGCCGTCCACATCCACGACGCCCCACCCGACAGTGCAGAAGACCCCGACGTCGTTGCCGGCCCACCCGACCTCGTCGCCGACCGGTTGATCTCCTACACCCACCTCGGCTTCAACACCTTCAACCTCATGCCCCACGGAGACAGCCGTACCGAGCAGGTACACCGACTCGCCACCGAAGTCCTCCCGAAAGTGCGCTCAGCAACACCGCCGAGCGACGCACAGAAACAATGACGCAACATCCAGCCCGGCCCGCCAAGGGCACGGTGCTGGCCGCGCCGCCTGCCGCGGCCGACACCGTCGACGTGCGCTTCTCCGGCTACGGCACCGTGCACGACGTACCGATCAGCGAGCGAGTTACGAACTTGTCCGTGCCCCGTCGAGTCATAGCTCAATAAGGCACTGACCACCGGCGAGGAGGATCCTGAATGCACCGTATTGCGATTGCGGCCATGCTGGCCGCCGCCCTCGTGGGCACCGGCTTTACCCGGCCGAGACCGTGACCGTCCTACGGGTGATCAAAGCCGCGCAACGCCTCGGCTTCACCCTCGCTGAGGTCGCCGAGCTCCTCCAGGTCGGCGCCCATGTCCATCGGCCAGCCCGGCGCCCGCGTGGGCTGCAGCAGCGCGCCGCGGCGAAACTCGCCGAAGCGCTCCGCGCCGCACAGGCCGCTGGATGCGACGACCTCATCGACTGGGCGAGCGACCCGCACTGTCCGCTGTCGTTCGGCGAACTCGCCGACAAGCACCGCGGTAACGTGTCCAGACGGTGATGATCGGGCGGGCAAGGTCGAATGCAGAAGAGTGAAGCTGAGGGGCGACTGCACCCGTTGCTGCGCACGCGATCGAGCCCACGGGTCTTCGACACCGCAGCTGCGGCCAGCCTGGACGATGTGCGGATGCTGGTCGAGGCGGCCCGCTGGGCGCCGTCGGCGGGCAACTCCCAGCCGTGGGCGTTCATCATCGCCCGCCGCGGCGAGC
>JBOHBN010000089.1:0-1896 GCA_050698355.1 Streptosporangiales bacterium
GGTGAAGGTACGGTGACTGTGGTTGCTGCTGGGGCGGGAGAGGTTCCCTTCTGGATCACCATGTTGGGTGTCGCGGGCCGGATCAACCACATGAAACGCAGCTACGGATCGGACCGCACCGAACTCAACAGGATCACGGGTGCTCGTACCTGGTGGAACACGGCGTCTTCGCCCACAACCGGGTCAAGGTCGCGGGCCTGGCAGCAGGATGAGCCGGGCTTCAGCGCACCGGGGCGCACCCCTCTCTGTCAAGATCAAGTGAGACACCTGCCTGGTAGCAATTACCGAGTCGAAGAGGGCAGGGAACGGAGAGGTTCGATGACTGTTGCTGCATCGGCGCGGCCGATGACGGATGCTGGGGCCGTGCAGGATGTGCCGGATCCGCAGGTGCCCGAGCGGGCGAGTAGGCGGCGCTACACCGCGAAGTACAAGCTGGCGGTGCTCGGCGAGTATGAGGCCTGCGACCGGGAAGGCAAGGGCGCGCTGCTGCGCCGTGAGGGGTTGTACACCTCGCTGATCAGTGAGTGGCGCAAGCAACGCGATCGGGGCGCGTTGGAGGCGCTGAGCCAGCCGCGGGGCCGACCGCCGGCCGATCCTGGTGACCGGGAGAACGCCCGGCTGGCTGCCGAGAACGCCCGGCTGGCCGCGGAGCTGGAGAGGGCTCGGCGAGTGATCGAGGTGCAGGGAAAGCTCTCCGCGCTGCTGGATCAGCTCGCCACTGGCGGCGCGACCGACTCGGCGTCGCAGAGGTGAGCGCCCAGGTGACCGCGGCGGTCGAGGACGCCGCAGCGGAGCTGAGTCCGCTGGTCGGCCGCAAGCACGCCTGCGCGGCGGTGGGGCTGGCGCGGGCCAGCCACTACCGGCGGCACCCGGTCGGTCCGCCGCGGCCGCGACCACCAGCCCCGGTTGTGCGGCCGCCGGCGCGGCAGCCCAGGGCGCTTTCTGAGGCCGAACGGGCCACCGTGCTAGGCGTGCTGCACTCGCCGCGGTTCGCCGATACCGCGCCGGCGACGGTGTATGCCACGCTGCTCGACGAGGGCACCTACCTGTGCTCGATCTCGACGATGTACCGGCTGCTGCGGGCTCGCGGCGAGACCGGCGACCGGCGTCGGCACGCCATTCACCCCGCGACGGTCAAACCAGAGCTCGTCGCCGATGCGCCGAACCGAGTCTGGTCGTGGGATATCACCAAACTGCACGGCCCGGCGAAGTGGACCTACTACTACCTGTACGTCATCCTCGACATCTTCTCCCGCTACACCGTCGGCTGGATGGTGGCCACACGCGAGTCCGCGGCCCTCGCCGAGCGGCTGCTCGCGGCGACCGTCGCCAAGCAGCACGCCGACCCAGGCCAGCTGACCATCCACGCCGACCGCGGCTCGTCGATGGCCTCGAAACCGGTAGCGTTCCTGCTCGCCGACCTCGGCGTCACCAAGTCCCACTCCCGCCCGCACACCTCCAACGACAACCCCTACTCCGAGGCGCAGTTCAAGACCCTCAAATACTGCCCCGCGTTCCCCGGCAGTTTCGGATCCATCCAAGACGCCCGCGTCTTCAGCGACATCTTCTTCACCTACTACAACAACGAACACCGCCATTCCGGTATTGGGCTGCACACCCCCGCCACCGTCCACGACGGCACCGCCCACCAGATCCAAGCCCACCGCGCCGACGTCCTCACCACCGCCTACACCGCCAACCCCGAACGCTTCCGCCGCCGACCCACACCACCACCCCTGCCCACCGCAGCCTGGATCAACCAGCCCCCCGCGACCACCGAAAACGAGGAGACACCACACAACAACCGCGCCGCCTGATGTCCCATCGAGTTTGACAGGTTCCGGACCCGTCACACCGTCACACTTTGACCGTGCTAGCTCCCTTATCGAGACGTGC
>JBOHBN010000090.1:0-4023 GCA_050698355.1 Streptosporangiales bacterium
GCGCACGACGAGCCGGGCGCCGAGGCGACGCAACGAATCGTCCAGATCGGACAGGCACTCGGCCAGGAACCGTGCCCGCCCCGGCGCGGCGAACCGGCTGCCGGTGATCGCGTCGTCCTCGACGAACACCGGCACCACGTACTCGTGGCCCGCCGCGGCGGCGGCCAGGCCGGGGTTGTCGTGGACCCGCAGGTCGCGGGTGAACACCACCAGCGCCGTACTCACATTTGCTCCCTCGCGTCTTCGGCGTCGTGGGTTTCGGCGGCGCCGGTGATGTTGCGGGCCATCCCGCCGAACACCACGTCGTGGAACGGTGCGATCGACTTCCAATACAGGTGCCCGGCCAGCCCGTGCGGCTCGAACATGGCGCGCTGCCGGTAGCGGGCGCCGCCGTCGGCATCCGGTTCGGCCGACAGTTCCAGCCAGGCCTTGCCAGGCACCTTCATCTCCGCGCGCAGCCGCAGCACGCGGGGCCGCTCCAGCGCCTCGACCCGCCACCAGTCCAGCGCCTCACCGACGTGCAGGAACCGCGGGTCGCGGCGGCCGCGGCGCAACCCGGCACCACCCAGCAGCCGGTCCGCCCAGCCGCGCACGGACCAGGCCAGCGGGAACGAGTACCACCCGTGCTCACCGCCGATCGACTCGATCACCCGCCACAGCGTCTCCGCAGAAGCGTCGCAGTGCCGCTCCCGGGTGTCCTCGTACATCGACCCGCCCGACCAGGCGGGATCGGTCGGTAGCGGATCCGACGGGGAATCCGGCCACGAGGCGTCCGACCAGCGTGTGGGCACGTCGGCCTCGCGCACCCGCGCCAGCGCCAGCTCCAGGGCGTGCTCGTAGTGCGCCAACCCCCCGGCAGGCTCGGGAATGTGGCCGGTGATGTCGTGCTCGCGGCACACGACCTCGTGCACCAGCGACTCGATCAGCGGGACCCCGATGCTGCGCGGCACCGGCGTCACCAGGTTGACCCACTGCGCCGACAACCACGGCGTCAGCACGGGCACCGGAACCACCAGCCGCCGCGGCAGCCCGGCCACAACCGCGTAACGGCGCATCATCTGCAGGTACGTCAGCACGTCCGGGCCACCGATGTCGAACGCGCGCGAGACGTCCTGCGGCAGCTCGGCCGCGTGCACCAGGTAGTGCAGCACGTCCCGCACCGCGATCGGCTGGATCCGGTTGTGAACCCAGCGCGGGGTGACCATCGCAGGCAACCGCTCGGTGAGATACCGCAGCATCTCGAAGCTCGCCGAACCCGACCCGATGATCACCGCCGCCTGCAACACGGCGGCCGGCACCCCGCTCGCCAGCAGGATCCGGCCCACCTCGGCGCGCGAAGCCAGATGCTGCGACAGCTGCTCGCCATCCGGCGTGATCCCCCCGAGATAGACCAGCCTGTCCAGGCCGGCCTCGCGGCCCGCAGCGGCCACCACCCGCGCGGCCTGCCGGTCGACCTCGACGAAGTCCGGCCGGTTCAGCGAGTGCACCAGGTAGTAGCACACCTGCTGCCCAGCCAGCGCCGCCGCCATGTCGGCGGGATCGGTGACATCACCGGAGACCACCTCCACGTCGCCATGCCACGGCACCCCCGCCAGCTTCTCCGGACTCCGCGCCACCACCCGCACCTCGTGCCCGGCAGCCAGCAACCGCGGCACGAGACGCCCACCGATATAGCCGGTCGCCCCGAGCACCACACACCGCATCAGCCGCGTCCCTTCGTAGTCGGCGGTACCCGCGTAGCACGTACCCTACAGCCAATACCGATTCATAACCAGTTCACTAGTCCAGTTCACTAGTCTACGGGGGAAGCCTGCCACTCCCACCCGCGAGCAGGGTGCCCACAGCCTCGCCCAGCGAATCGACGTGGCGCACGCCTACGGGAAGCGCGTCCTGCCATCCCGGTCCGGCCACGACCAGCGACGTGTCGGTGCGGGATCCGAGTTCCGCGACTGGGACCCGGCCGGCATCACGGGGCTCGTGCGCCCAGACGACGACGCTCAGCGGCCGCAGCCGCGACACCGCGGCCAGCAACGTCGGCGCCGGGACGCGCGCCCCGAGATTGCGGCTCGGGCAACCGGCTTCGGCGAGCGCGGCCGCCACCGCCGCCAGCGGCAGCTCGTGCTGCTCCTCCGGAGCGCACGCCAGCAGGACCGGCAACCGGCCCTGCTCGGTCGGCTCGGGAACCTCGGTCAGCGCCCGCAGGATGCTGCGCGTCACCAGATGCTCGACCTCGATACCGGAACCGTGCGAGCCATGGCGCCGGCCGATTTCCACCAGAAGTGGCGCGAACACCTGCTCCCACGCCGCGACCACGCCGTGGTCGCGCACCAGCCGCGTGGCCACCCACCGCATCAGCGGGGCGTCCAACCGGGACGCGGCACGCGCCAAACCCCGCGCCGCACTCGGATCAACCGTCCCCGCGGCGTGCTCCGACGGGGCATCGACATCGTCGGCGAGGCTCGTGCTCCGCGCCTGTTCCGCGGCCGCGGCGGGGCTCAACCCACGCGCGGTCAGCGCCACCATCCGCCGCAGCCGCGCGACGTCTGACTCGGTGTAGCGGCGGTGCGCGCCGCGGGGGTGCGCGCTCGGCCCCAGTCCGTAACGCCGATCCCAGGTACGCAGCGTCGACGGAGCCACCCCCACCATCCGCGCCACCGCCCCCGGCGTCCACACCCGCCCGGAATCCGCAGGCTCACCCTCGTCCGACACGTCCGGCTCCCTTCGACGGTACGATCATACCGTTTCACAACCGATCCAAAACCGTGCTACGGTACAGAGCCTTCGGTAAGGAGGTCTCGATGACCGACATGGACTTTGCCCAGCCGGTCTCCGCACCGCCGGAGACAGTTTTCGGCTACTTTGCCCACCTCGAGTCGTATCCCGAATTCATGCGGGCGGTCGAACGGGTTCGCCGCGACAAGGCCGCGCCCCAGCGGGTGTACTGGATCTTCTCGCTCGCCGGGATGTTGCGCGAGTACGCCACCGACGTCGAGATCGACACCCGGTCCCACGAGCTACGGTGGCGCAGCACCCGCGGCCCGGACCACAGGGGCGGCGGCGGGGTCACCCCGGAAAGCGGCGGCACCTCCACGCTGAGTCTGCACGTCGAGTTCCACCCCAGCGGAGCCGCGGAACAGCTCGGTGACGCATTCGGCCTGATCCGCTCTCGCATCTCGGCCGACCTGCGAGGATTCGCCCGCTACGTCGAAACCGAGGGAGCCCACTCGCCCAGCGGACGCCGCGTCGCCGCCACCAGTACACCTGACGACCGGCCACGCTCCTACGAGGAACGACTCAGCGACCTGATCTTCAAACCTCGCGAGTCCGGCGCCGGGGAGACGCGGCAGAAGCCACACCACAGCGACGATCCCGTGTGAGCTGATCGTCCGAGGGGTAGCCGTTGCTGACGGGAGATTGGAGAGCACGACCATGGGTGTCGATCAGATGCTCGCCGATACACGCGCGGGTCCGATGTCAGAGCGAGTTCGCGTCGGGAATCTCTTCGATCTTGACACCTGGAGCGCCGAGCTGCGGCGCCGTGTCGTAGATGTACTCGTGGGGTTCACACGGTACCGCTGTGCCGAGCATGTACGGCATGTGATGGGGGCACGCTTCTTCGTCGATCTGCTTGCCGAGATGGTCACAGGAGGTAAATGCCTGCGCTCGCACTTCGCCTACCTCGGCTGGTTGTGCGGCGCGCCCGAGAGCGCGGCAGGGCTGCGTGCCGCGGCCAGCCTCGAGCTGCTGCACGTGTTCGCGTTGGTGCAGGACGACATCATGGACGGAGCGTCGTTGCGGCGTGGCCGGCAGTCGGTGCATCTGCGCCTGGCTGCCTGGCAGCGCGAGCAGGGGTCGGACGGTGATGCGGCCCGGTTCGGCGAGTCGGCCGCGATGCTGCTCGGTGACCTGTGCCTGGTGTGGGCCGACCAGTTGCTGCGGGACAGTGGCGTGGACGCGGCCGGTGTCGCGCGCGCCTGGCCCCGCTACGACGCCCTGCGTAGCGAGCTGGCCGTAGGCCAGCTC
>JBOHBN010000091.1:0-12093 GCA_050698355.1 Streptosporangiales bacterium
GCGGGCCGCCGACGGTGCCTCGGATCAGTAGTTGTTGCTGCTGAGGCTGAGGCCGAGAATGGCAACCAGGTCGAGGTTGGTGGAGCTGTAGCCACCGTGCCAGCGGCAGAGCGCCTTGCGCTCGGGAAGCAGCTCCACGCTCTCCTGGTTCAGCTCGGCGAAATTCATGCTCTCCATAATGTCCTCCAGATCGTAATTACAGTAACCACCTGCTGAACGCAGACGTTGAGCATTTCGCTCGTTATCCTTGATACCACGATCGGGAGCCCGAGTAACCGCCAGGCAAAGTGGCTCATCCCATGCGCGAAAAAGCAATCCAACGCGGGGCAGGCAGCGAATCACCAAACTAACCAACTACGGCCGGCGACGGACTCATTACCGGGGGTGCGCTGCGGTTTTCACTATTAGTAGTCGCACAGATTCTTAGCGTAGTCAAATGCGGCGTCCCCTCCGTGCTGTCCTCCACCCACGCTCCCCGCTCCGCTGCCGCTTAAGCTCAACGCCGTGAGCGAGGCACGGACGGGACCGCCGGCGGCGTGGCCGACCCAGCTGGACGCCGCCGTGCGCCGGCGGCCGTGGGTGCCCGACACGCTCCTGGCGCTGGTCCTCGCGGCGAGCGTGGGCGCCGTCTCGCTGTCGAGCCTCAACGACCTGCTGATGCCCGGGTGGGCGTGGTTCGGCCTCGTGCTGTCGCTGGGCGTACTGCACGGCTGCGTCGCGATCCGCCGGCAGTGGCCCGTCCCGGCGTTCGCGCTGGCGAGCCTGGCGATGCTGACCGTCGTCGCGTTGCCGAGTGCCCGCACCACGGTTGCCGCGACCGGCGAGTCGATGCAGGTGCCGTTGCTCTTTGTCCCCAGCTGCCTGATGTACGCCCTCATGCTCACCGCGGTCTCGGCGCGCGGCCGGCGCGAGGCGCTCCTCGCGCTGGCCGTCGGCTCGGTCGGTGTCGCGCTGTCGGGCGTACGGCTGGCCGGCTCGCCGGTGGCGGGCCTCACCTCGTCCGCCTGGGGTCTGGCGTTCGTGCTGGTCGCGCTCATCGCGATCGTGCTGGCGGCATGCGTTTTCGGCCAGCTGCTCGCGGCCAGGGCCAACGCGGCACGCGTCGAGCGCACCCACGCGGTCGAGCACGCCGTCGCGAGCGAGCGGGCGGCGATCGCCCGCGAGATGCATGACGTGGTCGCGCACTCCCTGGCCGTCATCGTGCGCCAGGCCGACGCGGGCGGCTACGTCGCGAACACCGCTCCCGAACGAGCCGCCGAGGCGTTGCGGGTGGTGGCCGACACCGGCCGCGAGGCACTGGTGGACATGCGCGGTGTCCTCGCCACCCTGCGGGCGCCCGCGGAGCGGCAACCGGTCGAGCTCGGCGATGCCTTGCCGCAAGCGGGGAGCGTACGCGGCCTGGCCGCCGTCCCCGACCTGCTCGCCGGCATGCGCCGGGTCGGCCTCTCGGTGCGGGTGGACCGTGCCGGGGAGGAGGTCGCGTTGCCGACAGCTGCCGACCTGGCCGCGTATCGCGTCCTGCAGGAGAGCCTCACCAACTGCCTGAAGCACGCGAGCCCCGGTACGCGGGTGGCCGTACGGTTGGAGTGGACCGGTGCCGAGCTGCTCATCGACGTGCGCGACGACGGTGGCGGTGGCGGGCCGGCCGTACCGGGTTCGGGGCTCGGGCTCACCGGGTTGCACGAGCGGTTGGCGACCGTACGCGGTGAGCTGAGCGCGGGACCGGACGCGGCGGGCGGGTTCGCGGTCCGGGCGCGTATCCCGTACGAACCGGGGGAGGACGATGGCTGAGACCAGGGTGGTCGTCGTCGACGACCAAGAACTCGTCCGCGACGCGCTCGCGACCGTCATCGACGCGACCGACGGCATGCGGGTGGTCGGCCGGTACGCCGACGGCGAGCAGGCGGTCAGCGCGCTGCACCGGCTCGGCGCCGACGTGGTGCTGATGGACATCCAGATGCCGCGGATGGACGGGCTCGAGGCGACCGGGCGGGTGCTCGCGCTTCCCGATGCGCCCCGCGTGCTCGTCCTGACGACGTTCGACCTGGACTCGTATGCGTTCGCGACCCTCCGGGCCGGTGCGAGCGGTTTCCTGCTCAAGGACGCCTCGGCGCAGGACGTCGTCGCGGCCATCCGTGCCGTTGCCGCGGGGGACTCGGTGCTCGCACCGTCGACGACCAGGCGTCTGCTCGACCACGCCGTGCCCGTGCTGCCGGGATCGGGCGGCGGACCGCACGAGCGGCTCACCGAGCGGGAGACCGAGGTACTCGTCGCCCTGGCCTCCGGTGGCTCCAACGCCGGGATCGGCAAGGAGCTGTTCCTCTCGGAATCGACCGTGAAGACCCACGTCAAGCACCTGCTGGCGAAACTCGGGTTGCGCGACCGGGTGCAGGCGGTGATCTACGCCTACGAGCACGGGCTCGTGCGCCGCGGCTGAGCACGTTCTCCTCCCTGGGTGGTAGCGGTTCACCACGCAGGAGCGATCCCCGGATCGCGTCCTTTCGGCGATCGTGAAGAACGCGCCGGGGACACACCGCGGCGCTGATCGTGGAGGAGCCTCGCAGCCATGCACGACGTTGCCTTCGTCCGACCCGTAGCGGGCGGGACCACTGTCCGTGACCCCCGCGCCCCACGGCCCTGGGTGGCCTACGCGGGCGCCGCGTGGGCCGCGTCGTACCTGCCGGTCCACCTGTACTGGGCCTCAGGCGGGGCGTGGTCCACCATCGGCATCGACAGCGTGAGCACCCGCTTCGCGCTGGCCAACATCGCCGCGTGCATCGTCATCGCGGGAGCCGGACTGACGTGCCTCTCGCTCGTGCAGGGGTGGGGGTCGCTGCTGCCCGGCTGGCTGCGGCACGGCACCGCCTGGTTCGGCGCGATCTTCGGGCTGTTGCACGCGGCGGTTTTCGGCGCGGCCGCGATCGTACGACTGGTCGATGACCACTACCCGGCCGGCGGAACGGTGAGCGCCGCCCAGCTGCGTGCGTACGACATCGCGAACCTGGTGTACTTCGAGCCCTGGTTCGCGGTGATGGGCGGGTTGCTCATCGCCTGCTCCCTCTACGGGCGCCGGCACCGGCTCGCGGTCTCGGCCGGGCACGGCACCTACCCGCTGCTCGCGTCCGCGCTGCTGCTCGCCGGGGTCGTGGCGTGCGTGCTCGGGACGTACGCGTTCCAGGTCTGGCTGTTCGTCGGCGTTGGTCCGGCGTTGCTGCTCGCGGGCTCGGCGGTCATGGTCGGTGCGAGCCGCCGGGAGCGTCGCGAGGCGACCCGATGAAGGCGCGCGCGTACGCCTACGCCGCCGCGGTGTGGGCGATCTGTTTCGCCGCGCCGCACGTGTACTGGACGTTCGACTTCACCGGCATCCGGACCTCACTCGCGGGACCGGCGGTGGAGAACGGCTCGCTCACGCTGCACCTGGCCTGCCTGGCGATCGCGGCCTTCCTGCTCTGCGCGGCGGTCACCGCGCTCGCGACGCTGTACCCCTGGCCGCGGCGGTGGGTCCGACCGGCGCGGAAGGTGCTGGTCGGTCTCTGCACGTTCGGCGCCGTACTGCTGACCGCCCGCACTGTGGCCATCTGGCTGGAGTTCAGCTGGCACCTGACCGACCCCGCCGGCGTTCCTGCGGGTGGGCGGGACACCTACCTGTACCTCGGGCGGTGGTTCCTGCTGCTGTGGGGACCGTGGTTCGGTCTCGGCGCGGTGCTCTGGTCGCGGCTGGCGTGGAACTACGGCAAGTCCTTCCTGGCGCGCGGCCGTACGCGGGCGCTCGATAGTTTCAGCACGACGTGACGCGCCTCGTGGCGTGAAGGCGGCCGCCGAGAGGAGGCTGACACCGTGCTGCATCTTCGAGTGGTGTGCCCGGCCGCGAAGGCGGACGGGGTGATCGAACTGTTGCGGGACGAGCCCGGTGCCGTACACCTCGTCCACCTGCGCGGTGCCAGCGTGCGCCCGGAAGGTGACCTCATCGAGGCAGAGGTCGTTCGCGAGGCGGCCGAGCGGGTGCTGGAGGGCCTGACCGGCCTGGGTGTCGGTCACGAGGGTGGCGTCAGCCTGGAGAGCGTCGACACGCTGATCTCCGACACCGCCGACGCCGCCGAGCGGGCGGTGCCCGGCGAGGGCGCGGACGCGATCATCTGGGACGAGCTCGTCGCCAAGACGGGCGAGGAGTCGCAACTCAACGGGATCTTCGTCGCGTTCCTCACGATCGCGTGCCTGCTGGCCACGGCCGGCGTGGTCACCGACTCGGTCATCACCGTCGTGGGCGCGATGATCGTCGGCCCGGAGTTCGGGCCGCTCTCGGCGCTGGCGGTCGCGCTGCTGGGCAGGCGTTAGTCCCTGGCCCGGCAGGCGGGCCTCGCCCTAGGCGTCGGGTTCCTCGTCGCGATGGTGATCACCGCCGTACTCACATTCGCGGCCCAGACCGCCGGCCTGTTCGAGCCCGCCGAGCTCAGCCACCTGCAGCGGCTGTCGTTCATCTACCATGTCGGTCCGTTCTCGGTGGTGATCGCGCTGCTCGCGGGTGCAGCGGGGATGCTTGCGCTGACCTCGGCGAAGTCCTCGGCGCTCGTGGGCGTCTTCGTCTCGGTGACGACCGTCCCCGCGGCCGGCTTCGCCGTCGCCGCCGCCATCGCGGGGCACTGGGCGCAGTGCGCCGGGTCGGTGCTGCAGCTGGTCGTGAACCTGATCGGCATGACGGTGGCGGGCACCGTGGTGCTGCTGATCCGGAGGGGACCGACGCTGCTGACCACGACCGCTCGGCACGGCACGAGGCGCTGAGATCCGGGTCGCCGCGCTCGTGTGCCGCGGGGGCTGTCCGGGGTGTGGACTACCCTGCCCGGGATTCGTTGATCGCTGGACGGGAGATGCTCATGACCAGCAAGTTCACCGAGCTTGCCATCGACTGCCACCACCCTCGCGAGCAGGCGCAGTTCTGGTGCGCGGTGTTGGGTTACGAGGTGCAGGACGAGGACGACTTAGGCGTGGCGATCGGTTCACCACAGGCGCCGGAGGGCAAGGACCGACCGGGCCCCGTGCCGCCGACCTTGACGTTCATGAACGTGCCGGAAGGCAAGACGGTCAAGAACCGGCTGCACATCGATGTGAACCCCACCGACCGTACGCGTGACGAGGAGGTCAGCCGCCTGCTCGAACTGGGCGCACGGCACGCCGACGTCGGGCAGGGCGAGGAGAGCTGGGTCGTACTCGCCGATCCGGAGGACAACGAGTTCTGCGTCCTCGCCGGTACTCGCCCGTAACGGGCGAGCCGGCGCCACTCGTCTCCAACTCGGGGAACTGGTCCGCAAATAGGTGCTGTTGAGGCCGGTGTGGCTGGTAGCGCCGATACTCGCGCCAGCAGCCCCCGCTCGGCCGAGGCCCCTACCAAGATCTGTCTCTTCCGGCCGCGACGCGCAGGTTTCTGCGCGTTGCGGCCACACCGAACGGACGCTTGACCTGGCGAGCCATCACGGTAAGCACTCGTGGCTGGCTGGCGGGTGGGCGGAGCATCGTCGGTCCGTGTGGACGCAGCTCGGCGGGACCCGCGGTTGGTTACCGCGCGGTAGCTGACCGGGCTCACGGGAAGGCGCGCGGAAACCGACCGGAGTCCAGGCCGTCGAAGGCCGAGTGGTCAAGGGGGACGCGTCCTGAGGCCTGCCCAGCGCCGTCCCTGACCACTCGGTTACCGGCCTGACGGTTACCGCCGACCGGGGGCTGGTAAGCTGCGACCTGCCGCAGACCGCCGGTCGCCACCCTCCCAGGGTGGCTGAAGGTTTCCCAAGGGAAAGGCCCGCGCAGGCGATGCTGGAGCGACCACGTCCTCCTCGGATGTGGGCGCCACCCCGTACGCCTGCGTGCGGGGTCGTTCTATCTCCGGGCTCCTTTCCGACGGTCGGCGCACACGATGACCGGAAGGAGCCTCATGGCGACGCCTGAGAAACAAGCGGCCGTGGCGGAACTCGTGGACGGGTTCCGCGAGTCCGATGCGGCCGTGCTCACCGAGTACCGCGGGCTCAGCGTCGGCCAGCTGGCCGAGCTGCGCCGCTCGCTCGGGGACACCACGTCCTACCAGGTCGTCAAGAACACCCTCACGCGACTCGCTGCCACCGAGGCCGGGGTCGCCGCGTTCGACGGGCTGCTCGACGGCCCGAACGCGGTGGCGTTCGTCAAGGGCGACCCCGTGGAGGCCACCAAGAGCCTCCGCGATTTCGCCCGGACGAATCCTCAGCTCGTGCTCAAGGCCGGGTGGGTCGACGGGCAGACACTCGACGCCGACGAGCTCCGCAGGCTCGCCGACCTCGAGTCCCGGGAGGCCCTGCTCAGCAGTCTCGCCGGCGCGATGAAGGCATCGCTCTCCGGTGCCGCCTCGCTGTTCCAGGCGCCGCTCGGCCAGGCCGCGCGGATGACCGAGGCGCTCCGCGCCAAGGTCGAGCAGGAGGGCGGTGCCGGTGCGGCCGTCGAGGCGGCCGACACCGACCAGCCGTCCGGGGCCGACCAGCCGGCCGAGGGTACGACGACCGAGTCCTAGAAACACCGACAGCCCGGCTGATCGAGCCGGTACGTAAGAGAGGAAACGCAGGTGGCGAAGCTCAGCACCGACGAGATGCTCGACTCGTTCAAGGAGATGACCCTCCTCGAGCTCAGCGACTTCGTGAAGAAGTTCGAGGACACCTTCGACGTCACCGCGGCTGCTCCGGTCGCCGCGGTCGCCGCGCCGGCCCAGGGTGGCGGCGAGGCCGCGGCCGCGGAGGAGGAGCAGGACGAGTTCGACGTCGTGCTCGACGCGGCCGGTGACAAGAAGATCCAGGTCATCAAGGAGGTGCGCGCGCTCACCAGCCTCGGCCTGAAGGAGGCCAAGGACCTGGTCGAGGGTGCCCCGAAGCCGATCCTGGAGAAGGTCGACAAGGAGCAGGCGAACAAGGCCAAGGAATCCCTCGAGTCGGCGGGCGGCACCGTCTCGCTCAAGTAAGGCCTACGGCGAGCGCGTCTCGCCAACCGTTCGCGGAGCGTCCCCGGGCCACTCGGCCCGGGGACGTCTTCGTTTGGTCGGGACTCGGGCGACCGTGGTCGCGCGCGGAAACGGGCATTGCGGACACAGGTGACGTCAGCGGGTACGGGCGAGCCGTGACCGTCTAGGGTCTCTTCTCGTTGTTACGGTCAACCGTACGTGTGCCCGGCCCGAGAGGGGTGTGCGTGGGCGTAGAGGTACAGATCGAGGGGCTGACCAAGTCGTTCGGCCGCCAGGTGGTGTGGGAGGACGTCTCATTCACCCTTCCGGCCGGTGCGATCTCGGCGCTCCTCGGGCCGTCCGGCACGGGCAAGTCGGTCTTCCTCAAGTGCCTCGTCGGCCTCTTGAAGCCGGAACACGGCTCGATCAGGATCCGTGACGTCGAGGTCGCGAGCTGCTCGGAGCGGGAGCTGTACCGGATCCGCCGGCTGTTCGGCGTGCTGTTCCAGGACGGCGCCCTGTTCGGCTCCATGAACATCTACGACAACGTCGCCTTCCCGCTGCGCGAGCACACCAGCAAGTCCGAACGCGAGATCCGCGACATCGTCATGCAGAAGCTCGAGATGGTCGGACTGCTGGGCTCGGAGCGCAAGCTGCCCGGTGAGATCTCCGGCGGCATGCGCAAGCGGGCCGGCCTCGCCCGCGCCCTGGTGCTCGACCCGGAGATCATCCTGTTCGACGAGCCCGACTCCGGCCTCGACCCCGTACGCACGGCTTACCTCAACCAGCTGATCGTCGACCTCAACGCGCAGACCGACGCGACGATGCTGATCGTCACCCACGACATCAACACCGCGCGCACGGTTCCCGACGACATCGGGCTGCTCTTCCACCGCCACCTGGCGATGTTCGGCCCGCGCGAGATGCTGCTGTCCAGCCACGAGCCGGCCGTACGGCAGTTCCTCAACGCGCAGCGCGCGGGGCCCATCGGCATGGCCGAGGAGAAGGACGCCGAGGAGCTGGCGCAGGAGGAGCAGGCCGGCAGCCAGCTGCCGCCGCTACCGCCGATCGCCCTGCAGCTCAGCACGAGCGACGGTCACCCGCGCCGGCACCAGCCCGTACCCGGCGAGTGGTGCCGGGTCAACGGCGTGCAGCCGCCGCCGGGGTCCTTCGAGAGCGAGGCACCGGCGCTTACAACGGCCCGGCCGACCGTGCCGGCGGAGCACCCCACCGTCGACGAGCACGGCATGTTCGGGAGCGGGTCCTGATGGGTGGGCGCTGATGGCTGGCGCGCCCGAACCGGTGCTCGGACCGCTGCGCAGCTCCGGCCAGCTGTTCGCCCTCGGGCTCGACACCTTCCGGCTCACGTTCCGGCGCCCGTTCCAGTGGCGCGAGATGGTGCAGCAGGCATGGTTCATCGCGAGCGTCACGATCCTGCCGACCGCGCTCGTCTCCATCCCGTTCGGCGCGGTTATCGCGCTGCAGGTCGGCGGGCTGATCAAGCAGCTCGGTGCCCAGTCGTTCACCGGGTCCGCCGCGGTGCTCGCCGTCGTACGCGAGGCTTCGCCGATCGTGACCGCGCTGCTGATCGCTGGCGCGGGAGGCTCGGCCATCTGCGCCGACCTCGGATCGCGGAAGATCCGCGAGGAGATCGACGCGATGGAGGTGCTCGGCATCAACCCGATCCAGCGCCTCGTCGTGCCCAGGGTGCTCGGCGCGATGATCGTGGCGGTCTTCATGAACGGCCTGGTCGCCGTCGTCGGGGTGTGCGGCGGCTACTTCTTCAACGTGATCTTGCAGGGCGGCACGCCCGGCGCATACCTGGCGTCGTTCACGGCGCTCGCGCAGCTGCCCGACCTGTACGCCGGTGAGGTGAAGGCCCTCGTGTTCGGCGGCATCGCCGCGACGGTCGCCGCGTACAAGGGGCTGGACGCCGGTGGCGGGCCGAAGGGTGTGGGCGATGCGGTCAACCACTCGGTGGTCGTCACGTTCATGCTGCTGTTCTTCGCCAACTTCATCCTGACCGCCGTGTACTTCCAGATAGTGCCGCCGAAGGTGTGACCGGGTGACTCAGGAGACGCTCGAGCGGCCGCGCGGCACCGACGTGCTGCGCGGCGCGGTGGGCTCGGTACGCCGGCTGGTCACGGCACCGGCGGGAGTGCTTGAGGACCTCGGCAACCAGCTGTCGTTCTATGGCCGGGCAATCGCGTGGACCCCCAAGACGATCACCCGCTACAAGGCGGAGGTCCTGCGGCTGCTCGCCGAGGTCACCCTCGGCACCGGCGCGCTCGCCGTGATCGGCGGCACCGTCGGTGTCATCGCCTTCCTCACGTTCTTCACGGGCACCGAGGTCGGGTTGCAGGGGTACGCCTCGCTCAACCAGCTCGGCACCTCGGCGTTCGCCGGCTTCCTCTCCGCGTACTTCAACACCCGCGAGATCTCGCCGCTCGTCGCCGGGCTCGCCCTGTCCGCCACGGTCGGGTGCGGTTTCACAGCCCAGCTCGGCGCGATGCGGATCAACGAGGAGGTCGACGCGCTCGAGGTGATGTCGGTGCCCTCGGTGCCCTACCTTGTAACCACGCGGCTCATCGCCGGGTTCATCGCCGTCATCCCGCTGTACATCATCGGGTTGCTGTCGTCGTACCTCGCGACCCGGCTGATCACCACCGTCTACTACGGGCAGTCGTCCGGCACCTACGACCACTACTTCCACCTGTTCTTACCGCCCGAGGACGTGCTGTGGTCGTTCCTCAAGGTAATGGTGTTCGCGGTCGTCATCATGCTCGTGCACTGCTACTACGGTTACACCGCTTCCGGCGGCCCGGCGGGTGTCGGCGTCGCGGTCGGCCGCGCCGTGCGTACAGCGATCGTCGCGATCAACGTCGTCGACTTCTTCTTGAGCCTCGCGATCTGGGGCGCCACGACCACGGTACGGATCGCGGGGTAGCACCATGCTGACCAGGTTGCGCTACCAGGCGTACGGGCTCGCGTTCGTGCTCGTGCTGGCGCTGCTGGTCGGCCTGTCCATCGCGGTCTATCAGAAGCGGTTCACACCCGTGGTGAAGGTGACGGTCAAGGCGCAGACGGTCGGCACCCAGCTGTCCGTGGGCGGCGACGTCAAGGTCGACGGCGTCATCGTCGGTCGCATCGACAAGATCGCCTCGACGGGCAGGCAGGCCACGATCACCTTGGACCTGAAGCCGGAAAAGGTTGACAAGATCCCGGCCAACGTTTCCGCCCGGTTCGTGCCGAAGACGCTGTTCGGGGAGCGGTACGTCTCGCTCGTACGCCCGGGCGTCCGGGCGTCCGGGCACCTGAGCGAGGGGGACGTGATCCCGGAGGACAGGTCGAAGGCGGCCTTGGCGATCAACCACGTACTCGACGACCTGATGCCGCTGCTGCAGACCCTCAAGCCGTCCAAGGTCGCGGCGACGCTGAACGCGCTGGCGACCGCTTTGCAAGGGCGGGGCGAGCAGATCGGCAAGAACCTCGAACGGGTGGACGCCTACTTCAAGAAGCTGAACCCGCACCTGCCGGACCTGAAGCACGACATCAAGGCCCTCGCCGACGTCGCCGGCCTCTACAACGACGTGGTACCCGACCTGCTGCGGACGCTTCGCAACCTGAACGTCACCGCCGACACCGTGACCGACAAGCAGCAGACGCTGCGCGAGTTCCTCGCCTCGACCACCGTGCTCGCCGGCACGGCGCGCGGCTTCCTGCGCAAGAACGAGGCCAGGCTGATCGCGGTGGGCGACGTCAACCGGCCGACGCTTCAGTTGCTCGCGCAGTACGCGCCGGAGTACCCGTGCCTGCTCGCCGGGCTCGCCAAGTCGAAGCAGAAGATCGGCAAGACGTTCGAGCACCACCGGCTGCACATCACCATGGAGATCGTCAAGGCGCGCCCCTCGTACAAGCCGGGCGTCGACGCCCCGGAGTACAACGACACCCGCGGGCCGGGCTGCTACGGTCTGCCGGATCCCAAGGTGCCCTACCCGGGCAACAGCTTCGCCGACGGGACGGAGGACGACACGTACAACACCGGGAGTGCCGCGACGGGCCCGCCCGGAACCCCGACGAACCCCTCGGCGCGGGTGACCGGTACATCGGGGGAGCGGCGAGTGATCAACCCGCTCGTGGCCCCGGTACTCCACACCAAGCCCGACGACGTCCCCGACGTCGCGACGCTGCTGTTCGGCCCGATGGCACGCGGGACGGAGGTGAGCGTGAATTGAAGACCACCAGCGCCCTGGTCAAGCTCGTGGCGTTCGGCGTGGTGACCACGCTCGCGACCGCACTGCTCGCCACGACGATTTCGAATGCGATCTTCGCGCCGTCGAAGACGTACAAGGCCGTGTTCACCGACGTCACCGGCCTGCTCGAGGGCGACAGCGTCCGGGTAGCCGGTGTGCGGGTCGGCGAGGTCCAGGACATCCGCGTGTACCACCGCACCAAGGCGCTGGTGACGTTCACCGTGGCCGAGGATCGGCCGCTGCCCAGGAGCGCGCAGGTGATGGTCCGCTGGCGGAACCTCATCGGCCAGCGCTACCTCGCCGTGACCCAGGGCGTCGGCTCGGACCAGCTGCTCGACCAGGGAGCGACCATCCCCGAGTCGCACACCGCGCCGGCGCTCGACTTGGACGTCCTGCTCGGCGGCTTCAAGCCGCTGTTCCAGGCCCTGAACCCCAAGCAGGTCAACAAGCTCGCGACCGAGATCGTACGTACGCTGCAAGGTGAGGCCGGCAGCGTGAACAGTCTGCTCAGCCACACCGCGTCGCTCACCAACAACCTGGCCGACCGGGACGCCGTCATCGGACGGCTCATCGACAACCTGAACGCCGTGCTCGGCAACCTCGACCGGCACGACGCCCAGCTGAACGACCTGCTCATCCAGCTCCAGCGCTTCGTCTCCGGCCTGTCGACCGACCGCAAGGCCATCGGGCGCTCCCTCGCCGGGATCGACGCGCTCGCGGACAGCACCGGTGGCCTGATCAAGGACGCCAGACCGCACGTACACGAGGACGTCAAGCAGCTGGGCAGGGTCGCAAAGACCCTGGACGAGAACAAGGGCACGATCGACAAGACGTTGAAGCGATTGCCCCGGCGCGCCAACAGGCTGTCGCGTACCGGATCGTACGGCTCCTGGT
>JBOHBN010000092.1:0-2751 GCA_050698355.1 Streptosporangiales bacterium
TCAAGGCCGTCCAGGAACTGCTCGGGCATGACTGGCTGTCCACCACCACCCGCTATGTGCACGTCCACGCCAACCACATCGAGACCGCGTGGGCGCACGCCAACAAGCGCGTCGCGGACCGGCTGGCCGGGCGGTGTCTGCGGGTCGGCGACGACGCGTTGAGGTCCGGGCTGGCGACTGCGGTTGGTGCGCATCTGCCGGCGTGGAAGGGCCGGCTGACCCCGCACGTGCTCAGGCACTACTGCGCGTCGTCGCTGTATGCCCGGGGCGTGGACCTCAAGGCCGTCCAGGAGCTGCTCGGGCATGACTGGCTGTCCACCACCACCCGCTATGTGCATGTCCACGCCAACCACATCGAGACCGCGTGGGCGCACGCCAACAAGCGCGTCGCGGACCGGCTGGCGACCAACGAGAGGTGAGCTGATGCGTTGGAACATGAGGATGAAAGCGGCCGAGCAGGGCATGTGGAAGTCCACCGAGCTGCGCCGCCGACTTGCCGAGGCCGGGCTTGAGATCAGTGCGGGGAAGATGTCCGCGCTGTGGACCGGGACACCGACCACGGTCCGTCTGGATGACCTCGACGTGATCTGCGCGGTGCTGGACTGCACGCCGTCGGACCTGCTGATCCCAGAACCAGACAAGGTCGCCGCGCGGCGGCCCGAGCATCGTGTCGCGGCGGCACCCGATGCCACGCGTCCAGCGGTGACGCCGCGGCTGGGACGTAACCGCAGCGTGCCGCCGGCGTGACCTGGCCGAGGACATGTACGGGGTGTGGCGCCAAGCCCGTCGCCATGAACCGTTCCGAGCATTGCTACGACTGCATGCCCGGCGGGCCGTATCGCCCGCCGCCGTGCCGCAGGTGCGCCTCGACTCAGGACTACTACTCGGCCGGGCTCTGCCGCCGCTGCCACCGGTTCGCGCCGTCGCCCCTCGACAGTTGCCTGGACTGTCTCGCGTGGGGCGTCACTCGCTGCAACAGCTGGCTGTGTGAGGGCTGCCGCGGCTGGCGGAAACGTTACGGCCGCGGCGGATGCCCGTCCTGCCACCGGGTAATGGCGGTCGGCGCCGAGGGGCTCTGCCGGCTGTGTTGGCGGCAGACCGCCATGCTGCGAGCTGAGATGCCACGCAAGCCGCTCAGCGGCATGGTCGCTAACCGGCACGGGCAGCAACTGTTCCTGGCCGACCTGTTCCGGCGGAAACGACCACACCGACCACAACCGGCGGAGCCCGGCACCATTCGAGGGGCCGGCAAGTTCCCGGTAGAGCACGAACAGCTCGTGTTGTTCCCCGCCGAGCGCGACCTGCGGGCGGTCGAACTCACCACATTCGCGGTGCCGCGCAGCCGCGGACTCGCCAGACTGCTCGACCAGGCCGTGATCGACCACGCCGCCGCGCATGGGTGGAGCAAGTCCGGCCGCGACCGCGCGCAGGAAGGCATCCGGGTGCTGCTTGCCTGCCAGGACACCCCTGGTGGGGTCATCAAGGCCAGTGAGGCAGCCATGCTGGCCCAGGTCGAGCTCAACGTCCAACCCATCCTGGAGATCCTGGCCGGTGCCGGGATGCTCGACGACGACCGCCCCCGCCCGCTGGAGACCTGGTTCGCCAGGCAGGTCGCCTGGCTGCCCGAGCCCATGGCTGGCGAAGTACGGGCCTGGTTCGAGGTTCTCCGCGACGGCAGCACCACCCCGCCGCGTTGCCGTCCACGGTCCCGCGTCACCATCCAGAGCCGCATCCACGTCGCTCTTCCTGTGCTGGGCGCCTGGGCCGTGGCCGGGCACCGGTCGCTGCGCGAGTTCACCCGCGACGACATCAAAGCCGCCCTGCCCGCCTCGGGCAGCCCACGCGCGGTGCTCGGGCAGGCGTTGAAGTCGCTGTTCACGGTGCTCAAAGCCCGCCGCGAGGTCTTCGTCAACCCGACGACCCGCATCCGCACTGGCCGGCCGGAGACACGACAGCCGCTGCCGATGAACCTGGCCGCCGTCCAAGACAGCCTGCGCTCCGCCGCCCCCGCGCAGGCGGCGCTCGCGGCGTTGCTCGCTTTCCACGCGCCGCGCTCGGGACAGGTCCGCGCGCTTCACCTCACCGATGTGCGCGACGGGCGGCTGTACTTGGCCACCCACACCATCGTGCTCGCCGACCCCGTCAAGCAACGCCTCGCCGCGTGGCTCGAGTACCGTGGCAAACGGTGGCCGAATACCGCCAACCCGCACCTGTTCATCAACGCCCGTACCGCCGGGCGCCTCAGTCCGGTCGGCGCCTCGTGGGTCAGCGACACCCTCGGCGTCTCCGCCCAAGCGGTCCGCGAAGACCGCATCCTCTACGAGGCGATCACCGCCAACGGCGACGTCCGCCGCCTCTGCGACCTGTTCGGCCTGTCCATCGAAGGTGCACAGCGCTACACCGACGTCGTCAACGAACCCACCTGACTTCTCGGACAAGTTCCGGCCCCACCCACAGAGGAGTTGTGGCCCTGTCCGCTGATCGTGTTCTTGGTTTGTGGCGACGAGTGGTGGCGTCGCTGGCTGGTCTTCGTGCCAGTCACATATCGTCGTGATGCCATGAGTGGAGACATGCCGACTGGGGTCGGTAAGACCGCGTTGGGCGTGGCGATGGTTCGAGCGCAGGAGAGCCGGCGCAGTGACCGACTCTTCAACGATCCGTACGCCGCCGCCTTCCTCACAGCCGCACCGAACGCCTTCGAGCGTGAGCAGCAGGCGGCGGCAACGGGCGTCGAGGGGATGGCCAAGTGGG
>JBOHBN010000093.1:0-6764 GCA_050698355.1 Streptosporangiales bacterium
CGGAGGGGAGTAGGCGTCCACTGGTGGCTGGCCGATTCGTCGACTTCTACGCCCTGCTGAGCGTCCCGGCGGACGCGTCCACGCAGGCTGTTCGTGACGCCATCATCGATCAGCGGCGGATCTGGGAGCCGCGCCAGGAGAGCGGCGACCCGGAGAGCCGGTCGGTGGCGGATGACCTGATCCGCGATATCGACCTCGCCGAGTTCGTGCTCCTCGACCCCACGCAGCGGGTCGAGTACGACGACGAGTGGCGGCAGCAGCGCGAGGGGCCCGCTGCCGAGGATTTTGCGGTACCCGCGAACGGGCATGTGGGCAGGCACGCCGAGCCGCGCGCGGAACCGCGCGGTCGCGGCCGCTTCGACGCTCCCGGAGCCATGCCGATGGACCCGGCAGACATCCAGCCGGCTGCGGGCGCGGGTGCGTCCGGTACGAGAGCCGGGTGGGGCGAGGCACCGCAGGGTGAGAACGGCAGGGCCCACGCCCCGAGCCCCGCTACGGTCGGCTGGGGCGACGACCCCGCCGTCAACGGCACTAGCGCCGGCGCGGGCCCGGACGACCGCGCCGAGGACGACAACCTGCGCCAGATCAAGGACCTGCTCGCCCGTGGCGACCGGTCGGCGGCGATCCACATGGCGCAGCAGGCGATCCGGCAGAATGACGATTCCGGCGCGGCGTGGGCGGTGCGCGCGGCGGCTGCGGCCGGCCTCGGCAACATCTCGGCGGCGATCGAGAACTACCACCAGGCAACCCGCATCGAGCCGGACAACCCGACGTACCACTACGACCTCGGCCGCTGCTACGACGAGACCGGCGACCACGAGCGGGCCTTCGCCTGCTACGACGCGGCCGCCCGACTGGCACCCCACGTGACGGTGTACCGGGCCGCCGTCGGCAACGCGCTGATCCGTACGGGCCGGCCCCGCGACGCCGTGGCCATCCTCGAGCACGTCGTCAGCGAGGCGCCCACCAACCAGGCGTACCGGGGCAACCTGGCCCTCGCCATGCACGACACCTGCGTGCACCTGATGACGCCGCTGCCCGACGGGCGGGTCTGCATCACCACCGCGGAGCAGGCGCGCGCCGTCGAGGGGTGGATGACGCGCGCCAGCGCTCTGGTCGGGACCGGAGACGACGACGAGCTCAGCGCGGACGTCGCCGAGAAGCTCGAGCTCGCCCGGCTCGCGCAACAGCGCAGCTGGCGCCCGCCGGCCTCCTGGTGGGTGCTCGTACCGCTCGTGGTGGTCATCGCCGGCGGGCTGGCGCTCATCGCGCCGTGGTGGACCGGTGTGATCACCCTCGGCGTCCTTGTCGCGGGCATCGTGATGCTGGGGCTGCGGCCGAACTGGTGGCACGTGGCGCGTGCGGTACGCCGGGCGACCGCGGTCCCGCCGACCACGCCACCGTCCTTCGAGACGGGCACGGCAGAGGAGTACGAGTACGAGGAGCGCGACAGCATCCTGCCGTGACCCCGTGCCTGACTCGCCCAGCCCGGGACGCATACCGGGGCAAACCGGGCGTTCGATCATGGCACGCCGCGTCAAGAGGCTGAGTCAGGAGCTGGAGACAGCGCAAGGGGCGTACGGCCAGGGGGGATTAGCCGCACGCCCCTTGCCCGACCACACCGGGTCGGCGATCACATCTGCAGAGTGATACGAACTATCCTCCCACGGCTTGCCTCGACCTGGCTATCGACTGCCGCAACACCGGGCGCGAGTGCACGCACTGTCCACTGCCCCGGCGCCGCGTAGAACCGGAACGCCCCGCTCGCATCCGTCGCCACCTCGGCGACGAACTCCCCGGAGCTGTCGAGCAGCCGGACGTACGCCGGGTGGACCGGCTGGTCGCCGCGGCGTACCTCACCGGCGACGACGGCCTCGTCGCCGGCCTCGGTCACCTGCACGCCGCCCTCGGGAGCCCCGCATCCCATCAGGCGCCACCGGTCTCGACCGGCACGCCGATCAGCGAACCCCACTCGGTCCAGGAACCGTCGTAGGTCTTCACGTTCTGCTGGTCGAGCAGCTCGTGCAAAGCGAACCAGGTGTGCGCGGCACGCTCGCCGATACGACAGTACGTGATCGTAGAACGACCACCATCCACGCCCGCGTCCGCGTACAGCTTGCTGAGCTCGTCGTTGCTCTTGAACGTGCCGTCCTCGTTCGCGGCCTTCGACCACGGGATGTTCGCGGCCGTGGGGATGTGCCCGCCACGCTGCGCCTGCTCCTGCGGCAGGTGCGCCGGCGCGAGCAGCCGCCCGCTGAACTCGTCGGGCGAGCGGACGTCGATCAGGTTGCGGTCACCGATCGCGTCGAGCACCTCGTCGCGCAGCGCACGGATCGAGGCGTCGGGCTCCTTGGCCTTGTACGACGTGCGCTCCCGCTGCGGCACCTCACCCGTCAGCTCGCGGGACTCCAGCTCCCACTTCTTGCGGCCGCCGTCGAGGAGCAGCAGCTTCTCGTGCCCGTACAGCTTGAGGAACCAGTACGCGTACGCCGCGAACCAGTTGTTGTTCCCGCCGTACAGCACGAGCGTGTCGTCGCCCGCGATGCCGCGGCCGGACAGCAGCTCCTCCAGGGCGGCCTTGTCGATGAAATCGCGCCGCACCGGGTCCTGCAGGTCGAGCTTCCAGTCGAGCTTCACAGCGCCGGCGATGTGGCCCTTGTCGTACGCCGAGGTGTCCTCGTCGACCTCGACGAGCACGACACCCGGGTCGTTGCCGTGTTCCTGGACCCAGTCGGGGTCTACGAGTACGTCAGAACGGCTCATAAATAGTCTCCTTCGAACGTGCAGTTTGGTGGGAAGAGCGAGAAGGCGGGCGGTAGGTACGCCACAGGCGGTGGATGCCACGAATCCGGCGACCGCAACCTGCGGCCGATGTGATCACCGTAGGGCGCGCCCGGTCAGGAGATAGGACACTGCGAGCTATTCACGCGGACGTAGTCGACCGCGCGACGCTTAGTGAAGGTGCTCGCATGCACATGGCGACCCTACCCGCACATCCGGGCCTACCGTGCCGACATATCCAGATTGTGGACGGATCATCGCTGGGTGCGCAGCGTGACGTCCGTACCAGCGGCATGTACTCGGACACCGGTATCGGTTACGGAGAGTGACGCGGCGGTGAGGCCGGGTGGGAGTCCCGCCAGTTGCACGCTCGCCCCCAGGTGATCGCGGACGAGCGCGGTGGCCGCGACACTCGGCAGCGGTCCGAGCACCTTGACCTGCTGGGGTTTGAGCCGGGCGTCGCCGTCCTGCAATGACACCGTGACCACGGCACTGATGCGCACGTCCTGGTCGAGAATGGAGACGGTACCGGACAGCCGCATCCGGTCCCCGGTGTCACCGGCGCGCTTCGCGCTGATACCGCGCGGCAGCGGAAGCGCGTCGAACGGCACCGTCCCCGCCATCGAAGCGGTGCCGGCATGCACCGAGTCGACATTGCCGTTCGTGAGGAACGGGTCGGTGCGCACGTCACGCAGCGTGACGTGGATGTTCTTGGCCCGGGTGCCTCCGAGCAGCACGCTCTGGCCCGCCACGGCGATGGTGTCGTAGCGACCCGACGCCCACTGCGTGAGAAACGGGAAGCCGCGGATATCCACGTCCGGCTCGCTGCCGAACGTGGCGGCCAACCCCGCCGCCGCTTGCTGCTCGGCGACCAGGTCGCCGCCGCGGTCGACGCCGACGAGTACCAGCACGAGCACGGCGAGCCCGAGCACCGTGCGGCGCAGTCCCCGCACGCTCAGCCCCCCGCGAACGGAGGTAGCGCCTCGACGACGGTGCCCTCGCCGAGCGCGATGGTGGCGTGGTCGCGGGTGCCGACGGGCGCGTCGTCGACCACGAACGAGCAGCAGCCGAGCACGGCGGCGAACCGTTCCCCGGGATGGCGCTGGCGGGCCAGTTGGACCAGGTCGCGCAGCGTCGACGCGTCGTACCGTTCCTCGGTGGCCCCCGCGGCGTCCCGGGCGGCGGCCCAGTACCTGATCGTCACGGCACTCATACCGTTATCCTCGCGTATGGACGTGGAGGGGGCGCGATGGGCACGGTCATGCTGCTCACCAACGCGCCCGGCCCGTCTTTGGAGGTGCTTCCCGCCCTGGGGCTCCTGCCGCACGCGGTTCGGGTGGTGCCGGCGCAGCCGGCCGCGCTGGTCGACGCGCCCGAGGCCGATGTCGTGCTGCTCGATGCCCGCCGGGATCTGCTGCGTGCCCGCGACCTCGCGGGCGTGATCAAGACGACGGGCCTGTCGTGTCCGCTACTCCTCGTCGTCACCGAGGGTGGCCTTGCCGGGCTGCACGCGGACTGGGGTGTGGACGACTTCCTCCTCGACACCGCGGGACCCGCCGAGGTGGACGCGCGCCTGCGACTGGTCATCGGCCGGAACGGCGAGGGCTCCGACGAGGAGAACGTGGTCCGGCACGGCGAGCTCACGATCGAGGAGGCGACGTACACCGCCAGGCTCCGCGGCCGCGTGCTCGACCTCACGTACATCGAGTTCGAGCTGCTCAAGTACCTCGCCCAGCACCCGGGCCGGGTCTTCACTCGCGGCCAGCTGCTGCAGGAGGTGTGGGGGTACGACTACTTTGGCGGCGCCCGCACCGTCGATGTCCACGTCCGGCGGCTGCGGGCGAAGCTGGGGTCCGAGCACGAGGTGCTGATCGGCACCGTGCGCGGCGTCGGGTACCGGTTCCAGCCGGCGCAACCGGGGCGCGCGCCCACCGTGATTGCGGACCAGTAGCGTGCCCGCGTGACATCCGTGGTCGGCAAGGACGAGCTCGACAGCGACGACGCCGCGCAGGTGATGGCGCTCGCGAAGCGGGCGGCCGCGGCCGACGGCGTGCCACCGCTGTCGGAGCAGGTGCTGCTGGCCGTACGGCCCGGTGACCGCGAGAACCGCAAGCACCTGCTCGTACACACCGACGGGCTCGCGGGGTACGCGCAGGTCGACCTCTCCGCGCCGGCCGGCACGGACGCGGAGATCGTGGTCGCGCCCGAAGCGCGGCGGGCCGGGCACGGCCGATCGCTGGTTGAGGCCGCGGCGAGCGCAGCTGGAAGCGGGCCGCTGCGCGTCTGGGCGCACGGGGAGCTGCCTGCCGCCGTGGCGTTCGCCCAGCATCTCGGGTTCGCCCGTACCCGCGCGCTCTGGCAGATGGCCAGGCCGCTCGGCGGGTCCGCGTCAGCGGTGCCGGAACCGGCCCTGCCGCCCGGTGTGGCGATCCGTACGTTCGATGCCAGCACGGACGCCGAGGCGTGGCTCGAGCTCAACGCGACCGCCTTCGCCGACCATGCCGAGCAGGGACGCATGACCCTGCGTGACCTGCACGATCGCATGCGCGAACCGTGGTTCGACTCCGCCGGGTTCTTCATCGCCGAGCGCGGGGATGCGCTCGTCGGGTTCCATTGGACCAAGACCGTCGACGAGACCGGCGAGGTGTACGTGATCGGCGTGCACCCGAGCGAACAGGGTCACGGGCTGGGCAAGGCGCTGCTGCTCGTCGGCCTGCTGCACCTGGCCCGCAACGGGCTCGCCCGCGTGACGCTGTACGTGGAGGCGGACAACGCCGGTGCGATCGCGTTGTACGCCAAGCTCGGCTTCGTGCATACCGGCACCGACGCGATGTTCACCCACTCGCGTGATCATGAAAGATCGTCGTAGCTATAACAGCGAACATCCTTCATGATCACCGGGTAGCAGCGATCAGACGGCGTGGAGCAGCCCGACCGAGATCCAGTAGACGACGGCGGCGGCGACGCCGGCGGCCGGGAGGGTGACCACCCAGGCGCCGACGATGTTGCCCGCGACGCCCCAGCGCACCGCGGAGACCCGCTTGGTCGCACCGACGCCCATGATCGACGCGGTGATGGTGTGGGTCGTCGAGATCGGCGCCGCGAAGACGAACGCTGCCAGGTAGAGCACCGTCGACGCGGTCGCCTCCGCGGCGAAACCGTGCGGCGGGTCGAGCTCGATGATCCGGCGGCCGAGCGTACGCATGATGCGCCAGCCACCGGAGTACGTACCGAGCGAGATCACCAGTGCGCTCGACACCGTTACCCAGATCGGGATGCTGAACCCTTCGTGGTACCCGGTGACCACCAGCGCGAGCACCATGATGCCCATCGTCTTCTGCGCGTCCTGCAGGCCGTGGCCGAGCGCCATGCCCGCCGCCGACACCGACTGGGCGACGCGGAAACCACGGTTCAACCGGGAGGGTGAGTAGCGCCGGAACATCCAGATGATCGCGATCATCACCAGGTAACCGAGCACCAGGCCCACGATGGGAGACAACACCATCGGCACGATGACCTTGCCCACCACGCCCAGCCAGATCACCGGGTTGCTCGCGGCGAGCGCGGAACCGACCATGCCGCCGATGAGGGCGTGCGAGGAGGACGAGGGTAGGCCGAAGTACCAGGTGATCAGGTTCCAGACGATCGCGCCGACGAGCGCCGCGAACACGATGACCAGGCCGTGGCTGCCCTCGGGTGGCTTGATGATGCCCTTGCCGACCGTCGCGGCGACCTGCGTACCGAGGAACGCGCCGGCGAGGTTCATAACCGCGGCCATCAGCAGGGCTGCTCGCGGGGTGAGCGCGCGAGTGGAAACCGAGGTCGCGATCGCGTTTGCCGCGTCGTGGAATCCGTTGGTGTAGTTGAAGAGCAGGGCGACTGCGAGAACGACGACGAGCCCGGCGAGCTCCACCTACGACTCCTTGACCGCGATCGTCTCGACCGTGTTGGCGACGTGCTCGAACGCGTCCATCGCCTGCTCG
>JBOHBN010000094.1:0-3980 GCA_050698355.1 Streptosporangiales bacterium
CTCCAGAATGGATAGAGGTCTGACCTATCGAGGGACTGTACCGTTGCCCGCTACGGTGCGCAATGGTGCGATTCCGCTTGGGTGACCGTCCGCGCGGGTCGAGGGAGGCAGCACGGTGGCTGGCAAGTCCGGCTCGATGTGGTCGTCGCTCGACGTGACGCCGGTGGGCGACCGCATCTCGCGGCAGATACTCGACCTCATCGCCGCGGACCGGTTGCGGCCAGGCGACCGCCTGCCGCCGGAACGCGACCTTGCCGAGTTGCTCGGCGTCAGCCGGCCGTCGCTGCGCGAGGCGGTACGGTCGTTGCGGGCCCAGGGCATCGTGCACGTGCGCCACGGCGCGGGCGTCTTCGTCGCCGAACCGTCGATGACCGCAACCTTGCGCCAGGCGCTCGCCGACGACGAGGTCGACCTCGGCGACCTTTTCGACATGCGCGAGATCATCGAGCTACCCGCGGCGGCGTGGGCGGCGCGGCGTGCGACCGCCGATCACCTGGAGACGGTGCGCCGCGCGTACGAGGAGCTGCAAGAGGCGAGCCGCGCCGACCGCGTGGAGCTCGGCCGGCTGCGGGTGCTGGACATGGCGTTCCACATGCGGATCGTGGAGGCCGCGGGCAACCCGTTCCTTACCCGCACGCTGGGCGTGCTGCAGGAGATACTCGCCCGCAGCATGGAGACGACGCTGGAGATACCGGGGCGGCTGGAGAGGTCGCGTACCGACCACACGCGGATCTTCGCCGCCATCACGGGGGGCGAGCCGGTCAAGGCGCGCCGGGCCGCACGCACGCACATCGCGGGCGCGCGCGCCGCGGCCCTCCGCCGCGTACGCGAACAGCAGAAGCCCGGTCCCTGAGATGTGTCAGTACGTCAGCTCGCTATAGCGAGCTGACGTACTGACACAGTTGCCGGAGAAGGTTACGAGCCGCTGCCGGCGGCACCGCCTGCGGCCACGGCGGCGAGTGTCGCCGCCTGGACGGCCTGGATGGCCTGCCGCGTCGCCTTCCCGGCCCAGTCGCTCTCGGTGAGCTGGTTGAGCCGGTCGCGCAACTCCCGGCCCGACACGGTGGTGAACACCAACTTGTCGAGCTGGCAGGCATGCACGAGTACGGCCAGCGCGACCGTACGCTCGTCGGGCCGCGCACCCGCCGCGACCGCGGTGTTCAACCGCTGCCGTACCTCCTGCTCCGGCCGCGGGTCGGCGGCCGGGTAGACCGTGGTCGGGAAGACCAGGAGCGTACGGCCGGACTCCTCCCGCAACACCCCCGTCGCGACGAGCCGCCGCACCACCGCCTCCCGGACGCCCTTGCGCAGCCGCTCGACGTACCACCGCGGCCTGCGTCCCGGATGCGCCGCGATGCGCCCGACCGCGTCATCGAGCAGGTCGTCGCCGGTGCTGGACCCGTCGGTGAGCTGGACCCGTTTGGCGTCCAGCGTCACCTTGCTGGCGAGCGCGAGCTCAGCGAGCAGCGCGCCGCCGAGCCCGTACGGCAGGTAGACGTTGACGGCCGGCTTGCCGGTCTCGTCGTTGTACGCGAGCAGCGCGAGCTCCTCGGCCAGTAGCAGCGCCATGGCCGCCACGCTACAGCGTTACGCCCACCAGCACCGGCTCCTGCGCCAGCTCGACCCCGAACCTCGCCCGCACGCCGTCGCGCACCTCCCGCGCGAGCGCCAGCAGCTCCGCGGTCGTCGCGCCACCGCGGTTGGTCAGGGCCAGGGTGTGCTTGGTCGATATCCGGGCGCGGCCGCTGCCGTACCCCTTGCCGAAGCCGGCATGCTCGATCAGCCAGGCCGCCGACAGCTTCACACGGCCGTCGCCGGCCGGCCAGCGCGGTGCGGACTCGGGCAGGTGGGCGGCCTCGTCCTCGGTCACGAGCGGGTTGGTGAAGAAGGAACCGGCACTCCACGTGTCGTGGTCGCTCGCGTCGAGCACCATGCCCTTGCTCGCGCGCAGGCCGAGCACCGTCGCGCGCGCCTCCTCCAGCGGCACCCGGTCGCCGGCCGAGACGCCGAGCCTGCGGGCGACCTCGGCGTACGCGACCGCCGCGGACAGCGGGCTGTGACGCAGCCGGAACGTCACCGCGAGCACCGCGTACCTGTCGCTGCCCTTGAACGCGCTGCCCCGGTACGTGAAGCGACACTGCTCCGGTGCCAGGTCCCGCACCTGGCCGGCGCTGCGGTCCAGGACGCGGACGCCGGTGATGGTCTCGGCGACCTCCTGACCGTACGCCCCCACGTTCTGGATCGGTGTCGCGCCGGCGAGTCCCGGCACGCCGGAGAGGAACTCCACCCCGGAGAGGCCGTCGGCGACGCAGCCGGCGACGAACGCATCCCAGGGCTCGCCGGCCTCGACCGTCACCTGGACGTCGTCGCCGTCGGCGGAGCGCTCCTGACCCCGGCTGGTGATGCGTACGACCGTGCCGTGGAAGCCCTCGTCGGCGACGACGGCGTTGCTGCCGTCGCCGAGCAACAGCACGGGCTCGGCCGCCGCGTCGTGCTCGCGGAGCGCGTCGACCAGGTCGGCGCGAGTGCCGCACTCGACCATCCGCCCGGCCGGACCGCCGAGCCGCAGCGTCGTGAAGGGCGCGATCGGCACGCCGGTACGCAGCGAGCTCACGCCAGCCGCACCACGACGCGGGGCATCGCCAGCACCTTCGTGTCCGCGCTCACGACCGTGAGGTCGACGCGGACGGTGCCTTCGGCGTTCTTCGCCGCCACCCGGCCGGTGACCTCGATCTCCGCGCCCGCATCGTCGTCGGGCACGACAACGGGCTTGGCGAACCGCACGCTGTAATCGACGATCGCACCCGGGTCGCCGGCCCAGGCGGTGACGCAGCGGACGGCGGCGCCCATGGTGAACATGCCGTGCGCGATCACGTCGGGCAGGCCGACGGACCTGGCGAACGCCTCGTTCCAGTGGATCGGGTTGAAGTCCCCCGACGCGCCCGCATACCGCACCAGGTCGGCGCGCCGCACCGGGACGGTGAGCGAGGGCAGCTCGGCGCCGACCTCGACGTCGGCGTACGCGACGGTCACCTCACTCTCCCCCTCCGCGGGCGACGATGGTGCCGTACGAGCTGCACACGTGCTCGCCGTCGAGAGTCGTGACGTCGCCGCGTGTGGAGATGAGATCGTTGCCGGCGGCCGACCTGATGTTCTCCACCGTCACCGTGACCTGGAGCACGTCGCCGGCGCGAATGGGCCGGATGTAGGTGAACCGCTGGTCACCGTGCACGACCCGCTCGTAGTCGAGTCCCAGCTCCGGGTCGGCGGTCACCTGGTCAAGGGCGGGGAGCGCCAGAACGGCCGGGAAGGTGGGCGGGGCGATCACGTCCGGGTACCCGAGCGCGCGAGCGGCCCCCGGGTCGGTGTACGCGGGGTTGTCGTCACCAAGCGCCAGCGCGAACTCGCGGATCTTCTCCCGGCCCACCTCGTAGCTCCGCGTCGGCGGATAGCTACGTCCGATGAACGACGGGTCGATCGGCATTGCCCGCGAGCAGCGTCAGCGGGTCTCGCGGTGCGCGCGGTGAGTGCGGCAGTTCGGGCAGAACTTGGACAGCTCGAGCCGGTCCGGGTCGTTGCGCCGGTTCTTCTTGGTGATGTAGTTGCGGTGCTTGCACTCGACGCAGGCAAGCGTGATCTTCGGCCGGACGTCGGCAGTCTTGGCAGGCACGGCGGTGATTCCTTCTCGGTCGGTGATGCGGACGTGCTCGTACCAAGGAGATCATTACTAGCTGCGCAGTCGAGCACCTTGGCTGTAGGTTAGCTTGCCTCGACTGCAGGTGACTAATGATCTCCTTGGTAGCGGAGGCCGGACTCGAACCGGCGACACAGCGATTATGAGCCGCTTGCTCTACCTCCTGAGCTACTCCGCCGCGAGAGCCCCCTTACGGAATCGAACCGTAGACCTTCTCCTTACCATGGAGACGCTCTGCCGACTGAGCTAAGGGGGCGAGCAGGAACCGATGCTACACGGCGTGGCG
>JBOHBN010000095.1:0-10883 GCA_050698355.1 Streptosporangiales bacterium
ATGGCAGGACTCAAGGTCGGGTCGCTCGGCGCGTACATTCGCGACCAGCGCGAACGGGCGCAGATCTCGTTGCGCCAGCTCGCGAAGGTCGCGGGGGTGTCGAACCCGTACCTGAGCCAGATCGAGCGAGGGCTCCGGCGCCCCAGCGCCGAGATCCTGCAGCAGATCGCCAAGGGGCTGCGCATCTCCGCGGAGGCGCTGTACGTCCAGGCAGGCATCCTGGACGACCGGCGCTCGGACAGCGATGTGCCCCAGGCAGTCGTCGCCGACCGCTTCCTGGTGGATCGCCAGAAGCAGATCCTGCTGGAGATCTACGAGTCCTTCCGTTCGGAGAACGAGACCCGACGCGGCGGCGATGCCGACACGGCGGGTAAGCCAAGCGCAACCACGAGCAAGGAGTGACGAGAGAACCATGGCGACCATCGCCGATGTCCGCAACGAGATCAACAAGGTGCTCGCCTCGGCGCAGGTACCCGGGCCGTTCTACGCGGCCGCCGGTGTCGGCGACCTGGCGGTCGAGAAGGTCCGTGCCGCGCAGTCGCGGCTGCAGGTACTCCGCCCGACGTCCCTGCTGGGAGTGGCCACGAGCGCGCGCGGCCGTGCCGTCGGCGTGTACGGCGACCTGACCGCCCGCGGCCAGAAGCTGGTCGGCCGGGTCGACACGCAACAGGCCACCAAGGACCTCGAGCACGACACGGGCGAGGTCGTGCGCGCCGCCAAGGCGACCGCCACCACGGCCAAGCGCGGTACCGCCAACACCAAGTCGGCCGCCAAGCGCACGACCACCACGGCGCGTAAGACCGCGACCACGGCGCGGAAGGCGGCCGGGGAGGCGGCGCGCAAGACCGGTGACACGAAGAACGCCTCGAACCCGCAGCAGAAGTCGCAGGGCAGGGGCGGCCAGCAGCGCAGCAGCTGAGAGCGTGTTTGGAAACTAACCTTGTGGAGCGGGGTCGGCCGAAGTTGTCCAACATGCTCATGCTGTCTCGTGCGTAAGCCACGAGGAGTCGACCTCGGCCCCACCTTTCCAAACACGTTCTAGTCTCCGCTGAGCACGGGCCCGTGGGCGCGTCCAAGGTAGGGTGAGCCTTGTGTTTCCCGTGGCGTTTTACGGCTGGTTCTGGCCGCTCGAACTGCTGGGCCTGCTGTTCTCCTTCATCGTGATCATCGTCGAGGTTGTTGCGTTCATCGACGCGGCCATCCGGCCGTCGAAGGCGTACGAGGCGGTCAGCAAGCAGAGCAAGGCCTTCTGGCTGATCATCCTCGGGATCGCGGTCGCCGCGACGCTCGTGCTCGGCGGTGGGACCGGGGCGTTCAGCATCTTCGGCGTCATCGGCTTGATCGCCGCGCTCGTGTACATCCTCGACGTCCGCCCCGCCGTGCGCGAGGTCGGGCGCGGCGGATCGTGGTGAGGCTGCGGGCCACCGCGACGCTTCGTACCCCACGTACCGAGATCGAGTACGTCGTCACCAGGTCCGGCGAGCCATTCACCTTGTACGTGCACGGCCTCGCCGGCTCGATCGGCGAGACCCGTACGTTCGCGTCCGGCGTGCCGGGTACCGCGGCGTTCATGCACCTGCGCGGCCACGGTGCTACGCGTGGCCTCGATGGCCGGTGGGATGGAACGGTGCTCGCCGCCGACGTGCGCGCCGTGTCGGACCAAGTCGGCGCTCGGCAAGCGGTCGGCGTCTCCCTGGGCGCGCTCGCGCTGCTCGGCCTGCTCGCCGAGTCACCGGACCGGTTCACCCGGGTAGTCGCGCTGTTGCCCCCACGGGCGGTCTTCGACGCCGCCCCGGACCCGTGGGTGCGGCACGCATGGTCGTCCATCGCGGGCTACCTCGCCGAGGAACGGGTCGCCGATGCCGCCGAGGCGCTGCTGGCGATGCAGCCCGCCGCCGCACGTACGCTGCCACAGGCCCGCGACCACTACGCCGGTGCGGCGAAGCGGCTGGTGGGGTGGGGCCCAGCGCTGGTCGACGCCCTACGTGCCCTGCCGGTGGCCGGTGCGCCGATCGATCCGGTCGCGCTGAGCGCGATCACGACACCGGTCCTCGTCGTCGGCCAGCACGGCGACCGGCTGCACCCCGTTGACACCGCCGCCCGCCTCGCCGACGCGCTGCCGAACGCGACCTACCTCGACCTCGGCGACGCGGCCGTACCGTGGTCGGGCCGGCAGCCGCTGCGCTCTGCGCTGGCCGAGTTCCTCACTCCAGCCAGTCGGTAACGAAGCGCGGGTTGGCGTGGATGTGCACGCCTTCGTAGCCGCCCGGACCGGTGACGAACTTGTGCGGCACCTCCGCCGGCGCGACCAGTACCTGGCCGGCGCGGCCGGTCAGCTGCTGCGAGCCGATCGTGAACGTGGCCGAGCCGCGCCGGATGATGAACGTCTCGGCGTACGGATGCTTGTGCAGGCGCGGGCCCACGCCGGCTTCCGAGGTGGACTCGAGAATGATCGAGATCCCCGCTCCACCAGGGAGCTCCTCGTAGTTCTGTGTCCAGTCCTCGCCGTCGGCCCGGCCGTCCGACCGACCGATCACGAGTTCATGGCCGTCGGTAATCTCTGCTGCACTCATGTGGATAGATTCTCCGCCGGCGGATCGGGCGTCAACGCTGCGCTGCCGAGGTCATGTCTTCGGGCACGTACCCGCTGGACGACACCAGCGACCGGCGCCAGGTACGTGGCCAGGTTGCGGGTCGCGATTCCCAGTCGCGTCGCCGGGACCAGCAACCTGGAGGCCGTGGCGACGTTGCGCTGTTTCGGCTCGACGAGGTGTCGGTGTTCGGTCTCATACCGAAGGAAGCCCGTCTTGTGGTCGTCGGGGTTGGCGGCCAGCGCCTCGGCGAGCGTGGCAGCACCGGTGATCGCCAGGCTCGACCCCTCGCCGAACAGCGATACGCACGACGCCGCGTCACCCAGCAGCGTGACACGGCCGTACGACCAGTGTGACAGCCGTACCTGGCTTACCGAGTCGAAGTAAAGGTCGTCCGCGACGCCCACCCGGTCGAGCAGTTCGGGCACCCTCCACCGGCTCCCGGCGAACGCGTCCACGAGGAGCCGCTTGTGCTGCTCGGTGTTGTGATGGTCGAATCCGGCGACCGCGGGGCGTCGGAACATGAAGGCCGCCAAGGCCTCCCCGCGCGACGGGTGGATGGAAACAGCCCTGCCTGGTGTGTTGTACATCAGTATGTCCTGGTCGTCCTCGGCCGGACCGCCCAGCGGCAGGGTGGCGACGTACATGCCCATGTGGCGGACGGTGTCGGGGCCAGCGCCGATCGCGAGCCGCCGAACCATCGAGTGCAGCCCGTCCGCGCCTACGACCAGGTCGAAGCGCCGCGGGTCCGTGCGGTCGAATGTGACGTCCACACCGTCCTCGTTCTGCTCGAGCGTGGCGATGGAGTCGTCAAACACGAACTCCGCGCTGTCCCTGGCGGCGCGATAGAGCACCCCCGCCAGGTCTCCCCGTGGCAGCTCGACCTCGCTGGCGCCACCGGACTGCTGCATCGCGCTCATGGCGAGCCGGCCGATCCGCCGCCCGTTCGCATTGACGAAGCTCAGGTTCGTCGCGTGCGTAGCGGCTTCACGTAGCTGTGCCATGACGCCCATCCGCTCGGCGACCTCCACGGCCTCGCCGCGAACATCCACGGGACTGCCGCTGGACCGCAGGTCCCGCGCACGCTCGACGACGGTCGGCTGGAACCCGTACCGGGCAAGCCAGTACGCCAACGCGGAGCCGGCGATGCCGCCGCCTGAGATCAGCACCGTGCGGTTCCGCATGTGATCACCTCCATCAAATCGCATTGAGTGCGAATCGACATTGAACGCAGATTAGCACTGGATGCGATACGGTGCAGATGTGGCGCAGACGGCAGGGGCCCAGGAGTCGCGGACGCTGCGCGAGCGCAAGCGCGAACGCACGCGGCAGGCACTGATCGACGCCGCGACGGATCTGTTCGACCGCTACGGCTACGACCAGACGACCGTGGCCGACATCGCCGCCTGCGCGGACATCGGAACCCGTACCTTCTTCAGCTACTTCGCGAGCAAGGAGGAGCTGCTGTTTCCCGCGGCCATGGACGAGCGGGTGCAGGCGGCGGTCGTCGCGATCGCCACGAGACGCGCCGACGAGCGGCCGGCCGACGTGCTCCTCCGTGCGCTGCGCGACGTCGGCGAGACCGACACCGACATGGTCAGCCGGCTCGCCGCCGTACGCATGCGGCTGGTGCGGACCGTGCCCGCCGTACGACGGCGCGCATTGCAGGTGCAGGTCGATGCCGAGCAGGAGATCGTAGGCCACCTGCATGCCGCGTTCCCGGACGACCTGGACGAGGTCGGCGCGGCCGCTCTCGTCGGGGCGTTCGTGGGTGCGGTCTCCGGTGCGCTTCGGGTGTTGCTTGCCGACCCGGACACGGTCTCGGCAGGGCGCGAACGCATCGCGGCCCGTCTGCGCGAGGCAACCGACGTGGCCCTCCACCCCTGGCTGGCCTAACCGGGGACTCAGCCGGTGGCGAGAACCTTCAGCCGCTTGTACGAGCCGTTGAACACGTTTTGGTCGCCGGGGTAGGTGCCGTGGTCGTTGTACTGCCAGAACGTGTAGAAGCTCCACCCGTTCGGCAGCGCACCGGGGCTGGACGCGTACCGGGCCAGCCATAGCGGGCTGTGGTCGGCGAAGCCGCCGTAGTTGCCGGTGCAGGTCTTCCACCAGTCGGTCGTGGTGTAGATGACCGCCCAGCGTCCGGTCCGCTTGTGGTACCTGTTGATGAAGTCGGCGATCCAGTTGCGCATCCCCGCATCGCTCTTGCCGTAGCAGGTGCCGCCGTACGGGTTGTACTCGATGTCGAGAACGCCGGGCAGCGTCTTGCCGTCGCCCGACCAGCCGCCGCCGTGATCGGCGAAGTAGTTCGCCTGCGCTGCGCCGCTGGACTTGTTCGGTAGCGCGAAGTGATACGCGCCCCTGACGAGGCCCGCGTAGTAGGAGTTCGGGTAGTTCCGGTCGAAGCTCGGGTCCTGGTACGAGGTCCCCTCGGTCGCCTTCATGTAGGCGAAGCGGGCACCGTCGGCGTACACGCCCTTCCAGTTGATCTTTCCCTGCCAGTGGCTCACGTCCAGACCCCGCACGCCGCTCGCCCGTGAGGTGTCCGGGGCCCGCCGCTCCGGAGCGGCGGCACGCTTTTGGTGTCCGGGAATGGTCGACCCCATGTAGTCGCGCTCGGGGTGACCGATCCTGCTGGTCTGCGCGGGTTCGGTGCTGTCGGCGGCAGCGGGTCCGGCGACGAGCACCGCGGCGGCCGCCACCGCGGGCACGGCGGCGAACGCAAGGCAGGCCCGGGCGAATCGGGGACGCATAGTCATAGGGCGCTCCTTGGGGTAGAGCTAGGCACCTGGTCGCGAACTGTACGTTATGCGGCCGTGACCAAGTGTGCGCGTAACTCAGCACCCAGGCAAGTGTCAATAGGGAAGGTTAGTTACGCAGCGTCTGTCCCGCCTGCGCTGAGGTGGCCTGCGGCGTTGCCGGTAACGTGGCACGACCGGATGCGGCGAAGGGCGGTCCCACCATGAGCAAGGAGCTGAGGAGCGAGCTGGAGGCAGGGGCCGCGGCAACAACCTGCCGTTGTGACGACCGACTCGCGGCACCTGCCGTAGGCGAGCGAGGAAGCGAACGCGGGGAAAGCACATGAGCAGCACCGACCGGATGGGGCGCACGCATCGGCTCGAGATCTTCGACGCCGACGTGCGCGGGTGGGAAGCGACCGTTCTCGACACCGGTGCGGAGGGCATCGTGCTCGACCGGTCCGCCTTCTACCCCGGTGGTGGGGGCCAGCCGCCCGATGAGGGCGTCCTGTTGTGGGGCGGCGTCGAGACCCACATCGAGGGGGTGCGCAAGGGCGACGACCTCTACCTGATCCCGCGGGAAAACGACCCGGTCCCGCCGGTCGGCACGGCGGTGCACGGCGCGATCGCCGACGACAGGCGCAGCATGCTCATGCGTACGCACTCGGGGCTGCACGTGCTGTGCGGCGTCGTCTTCCGTGACTACGGGTCACTGGTCACCGGCGGCAACATGGAGCCGGGCGCGGCGCGGATGGACTTCAACCTGCCGCAGCTCCCCGAGGGGTTCCGCGACCACGTCGTGGAGGCGTGCAACGCGGAGATCGCGGCCGACCGGCGGATCGACGTGAAGGTGCTGCCGTACAACGAGGCGTTCCAGATCCCGGACATCATCCGCACCGCGAGCAACCTGCTCCCGCCCGGGCTCGAGGAGGTGCGGATCATCGACATCACGGGCCTCGACACCCAGGCCGACGGCGGTACGCACGTGGCGTCCACCAAGCAGATCGGGCGGATCGAGCTCGCCAAGGTCGAGAACAAGGGCAAGGGCTTCCGGCGCTGCCGTATCCGCATCGTTGAATGAGTAGGGGTCACGATGGAGTTGACGCTCATCCGGGGCGACATCATTGAGCAGGACGTCGACGCGATCGTCAACGCCGCCAACTCCTCGTTGCTCGGCGGCGGTGGCGTGGACGGCGCGATCCACCGCGGAGGCGGGCCGGCGATCCTGCGCGAGTGCAAGGAGCTGCGCCGCACCACGTACCCCGAGGGGCTCCCGACCGGGCAGGCGGTGGCTACGACGGCCGGTGAGCTGCCTGCCAGGTGGGTGATCCACACGGTCGGGCCGGTGTACGCCAAGAGCGAGGACCGCTCCGGGCAGCTCGCGTCGTGCTACCGCGAGTCGCTTCGAGTGGCCGACGAGCTCGGCGCCCGTACGGTCGCCTTCCCCGCGATCTCCACCGGCGTCTACCGCTATCCGCTCGACGATGCGGCCAAGATCGCCGTGACCACGGTCGGCGACGCGGCCACCGAGGTCACCGAGGCGCGGTTCGTGCTCTTCGACGGCAAGGCGTATGAGGCGTTCACCCGGGCGATGACCGGCTGAGGGAATGCCGCGGCACGCGGCGGTGGTTGCCTTCATGCGGAGGTGGTCATGCGGCGCGTCGCGATGCTCGCAGTGCACACCTCGCCGCTGGACCAGCCGGGCAATGGCGATGCCGGCGGCATGAACGTGTACATGGTCGAGGTCGCGCGGCGCCTCGCGCAGCACGGCGTGGAGACAGAGATCTTCACCCGCAAGACCGCGAGTGATCTGCCGCCGACGGTGCCCGTCGCCGACGGCGTGATCGTCCGGCACATCCCGGCCGGCCCGTACGAGGGGCTCGACAAGAACGACTTGGCGAGCCAGCTGTGCGCGCTCTGCGTCGGGATGCTGCACGCGGAGGCCAGGCACGAGCCCGGCTACTACGACCTGATCCACTCCCACTATTGGCTCTCCGGCCAGGTCGGCTGGGTCGCGAAGGAACGCTGGGGCGTCCCGCTCGTGCACAGCATGCACACGATGGCGAAGGTGAAGAACCGCATGCTGGCCGAGGGCGACCGCGCGGAGCCGGAGAGCCGCGTGATCGGCGAGAGCCAGGTCGTCTCGGCCGCCGACCGGCTCGTGGCGAACACCGCGGACGAGGCACACCAGCTGGTGGAGCTGTACGGCGCCGACCCGGCACGTACGTCGAGCGTGCATCCCGGCGTCGACCTGCACGCGTTCACGCCCGGGCCCGCCGCCGAGGCGAGGCGCCGGCTCGGGCTGCCGCAGGACGCCGTCGTCCTGCTCTTCGCCGGCCGGATCCAGCCGCTCAAGGCACCCGACGTCGTGCTGCGTGCCGCCGCCCGGCTGGTCGCCGACCGCCCCGGTCTGCGCGACCGGCTGGTCGTCGCGGTCGTTGGTGGCCCGAGCGGCTCCGGTACCGGACATCCGGACGCGCTGGTACGGCTCGCGGAGTCGCTCGGCATCGGAGCGCTCGTCCGGTTCGTACCGCCGGCGTCGCAGGAGGTGCTCGCCGACTGGTACCGGTCCGCGACGGCGACCGTGGTGCCGTCGCACAACGAGTCGTTCGGCCTCGTCGCGGTCGAGTCGCAGGCCTGCGGGACGCCGGTCGTCGCGGCAGCGGTCGGCGGGCTCACCACTGCGGTCTCCGACGGCCGTTCCGGCCTGCTTGTACGCGGCCACGATCCCCGCGACTACGCCGCCGCGGTCGCCGCATTGATCGACGACCCCGCGCACCGAGAGCATCTGGCTGCCGGGGCGGTGCGGCACGCGTCGAGGTTCTCCTGGGCGGCGACCGCGCGGGGCGTGCTCGACGTGTACGCGGAGGCCGTCGCGGCGTACCGGACGGAGATGCGACAGTTGTCGGCATGACCCCTGATCCGGTCTCGGTGCTGCGTACGGCGCTCGCCGACGCCGGCGTCGACTGGGAGGAATCCGAGCCGGGTTCGTTCGTGGCGACGCTGCCGGGAACCCACAAGCTGAAGACGACGTGCTCGCTCGTCGTCGGCGAGCACAGCGTGTCGGTCAACGCGTTCGTCGTGCGCGCGCCGGACGAGAACCACGCCGCGTTCTACCGGTGGCTGCTCGAGCACAACCGGCGGATGTACGGGGTGTACTTCGCACTCGACGCGCTCGGCGACGTGTACCTGGTGGGGCACCTGCCCGCGGCCGACGTCACCACACAGGAGGTCGACCGGGTGCTCGGCTGCGTTGTCGAGTACGCCGACGGCGGCTTCGACCGGCTGCTGGAGCTCGGCTTCCCCACCGCGATCCGCCGCGAGTGGGCATGGCGGGTCAGCCGCGGCGAGAGCCTCGCCAACCTGCGCGCGTTCTCCCATCTCGCCGACGAGTAGGGTCGCCGTATGGCCACATTGGTGCTGCTACGGCACGGCGAGAGCGTGTGGAACGCCGAGGGGTTGTTCACCGGCTGGGTCGACGTCGACCTCTCCGCGGCGGGGGAGGAGGAGGCCCAACGCGCCGGCGACCAGCTGCTGGACGCGGCAATCCGGCCCGACATCGCGCACACCTCGGTGCTGCAGCGCGGCATCCGTACGGCGAACATCGCGCTGGACGGCTGCGAGCGGCTCTGGATCCCCGTACGGCGCACCTGGCGGTTGAACGAGCGCCACTACGGCGCCCTGCAGGGCAAGAACAAGGCGCAGACGCGCGAGGAGTACGGCGAGAAGCAGTTCATGATCTGGCGCCGGTCGTACGACACGCCACCGCCGCCGATCGCGCCCGACGACGAGCTCGCCCAGACCGACGACCCGCGCTACGCAGACCTTCCGCCCGAGGCCGTACCGCGCACCGAGTGCCTGAAGGACGTGCTGGTGCGCATGCTGCCGTACTGGTACGACGCGTTGGTTCCCGACCTGCTCGCCGGCCGCACGGTGCTCGTCGCAGCGCACGGCAACTCGCTGCGGGCGCTGGTCAAGCACCTCGACGGCCTCACCGCCGAGGAGGTCGTCAAGCTGAACATCCCCACCGGCATCCCGCTTGTCTACGAGCTGGATGACGAGATGGGGGTCAAGTCCAAGGAGTACCTGGACCCGAAGGCCGCCGAGGAGGCCATCGCCGCGGTCGCGGCGCAGGGCAAGAAGTAGTGCGCGCCGCGCCCGTGCTGCCACGTTGTCAGTGCGTCATCGAGCTATAGGTCAACCACGCACTGACAAGTACGTCTAGTACAGTTCCGCGCGTAGGTCATGAGCGCCAGCGCCAAGCCCCGGCTTGCTGGCCGGCAACCCTCCTCCGCGGTGGGGTGCCCCGGGTGAGGACCTGGCCCGGTGCGTGGGGCACCGGACAAGCGCGGACCCCGTACCGCTTCCGGGGTCCCGGCCCGGAAGGTGTGCCAGTGACTGCTGTGCTCGAATCCTGTTCTCCGACCTCTGCGCCCCGCAAGGTCGTTCGCACTGCCGATGACGCGCACGTTCCCGGCATCGTCGGCGCCGGCCTCACCGTGCCGCTCGTGGACGGCGGCCGGGTGACGTACGCGAACCTCGACCACGCCGCGAGCGCCCCGGCGCTGACCGCCGTACGCGCCGCGGTGGACGCGTTCCTGCCCTGGTACGCGAGCGTGCACCGCGGCGCCGGGTTCGCCTCGCAGGTCTCGACCCGCGCGTACGAGGAAAGCCGGCCGGTGGTGCGCGACTTCGTCGGCGGCAGGCCGGACGACGCGGTCGTGTTCACCCGCAACACCACGGACGCCACCAACCTGCTCGCGCACTGCCTGCCGCGCGGCACGAACGTCGTCGTCTTCGAGACCTAGCACCACGCCAACCTGCTGCCGTGGCGCGACCGCGGGGTGACACAGCTCCTCGCACCCACCTCGGTCCGCGACGCCGTCGACAAGGTGGCTGTCGCCCTCGCGGCGGTTCCCGGGCCGGCGCTAGTTTGTGTGACCGGCGCGTCCAACGTCACCGGCGAGCTGTGGCCGGTCGCGGAAATCGCGCGGGTCGCACACGGGTACGGCGCGCGGGTCTTCCTGGATGCTGCGCAGCTCGCGCCGCACCGTCCGGTCGACATCGCGGCGCTGGGCGTCGACTACGTCGCGTTCTCCGGCCACAAGCTCTACGCCCCGTACGGGACGGGAGCGCTCGTGGGAAGGGCGGATTGGCTGGCGGCGGCGGAGCCGTTCCTCGTCGGCGGCGGCGCTTCGGCGGCCGTCCGGCCCGGCGGTGTCGAGTGGAAGGGCCTGCCGGAGCGGCAGGAGGCCGGTTCGCCGAACGTCGTTGGGACGTACGCGCTCGCGGCGGCCTGCCAGACTCTGCGTCGCGCCGGCCTGCCAGACTCTGCGTCGCGCCGGCCGTGATCAGCTGGCCAGGCGGGAGGAGCAGCTGACCGCGAGGCTCCGCGCCGGGCTGGCCCGGATCCGCGCCGTACGCGAGATGTCGCTGTTCGGGCCCGGGGAGGCCGAACGGGTGGGGACGCTGTCGTTCGTCCTGGACGGCTGGGACAGCGGACGGCTCGCCGCGGTGCTCTCCGCCGAGTACGGGATCGGCGTCCGCGACGGCT
>JBOHBN010000096.1:0-3837 GCA_050698355.1 Streptosporangiales bacterium
TTCGCTAGATATCCCTAGCGCGTGTCGCAATGCGCTTGCCCGGCCGACCCCCAACCGGCAGGCTCAGCACCGTGACTGATCGCAAGTACCCCGACATGAGGGTCGACCCTGAGGACGACCCGCGCGACAACGGGACCAACCCGGTGGGCGATGACGCTTGGGCCTCGTGGCGCCGTGAGGTGGCGCATCCCCCGGTGATCATGAAACATATCGTACTTATGGCTACGACGAACTTTCATGATCACTGGGATGGGGTGCAGCGTCTCAAGCCGTATACGGCCCTCTAGTGCACACCGTAGATAGCGCTATATGCCGCTAGCTGTCGATTGCCGGGCGCTCCGTTCGTCACGTAGGCGTAGGCAGAGCCACACCGAAAGGAAGAACCATGAAGTACGCGCTGCTGATCTACGGCAACGAGCAGGGCTACGCCAACCTCAGCGAGGAGGAGGGAAAGAAGCTCTACGCCGAGCACGCCGCGTTCGGCGAGAAGCTGGGCGACCATGCCCTCGGCGGGGAGGAGCTGCGGCCGAGCACTACGGCGACGTCGGTGCGATGGCAGGGCGCCGAGGCCCTGGTCACCGACGGGCCGTACGCCGAAACCACGGAGCAGCTCGGCGGGTTCTACCTGGTCGAGGCCACCGACCTGGACGAGGCGATCGGTTTCGCCAAGGAGCTGCCGACGATCAGCGGCGACGTGGTGGAAGTCCGCCCCGTGGCGTAAGAGGTAGGAGCCAACAAACAAAAACGACCCCCGAGCACTTCCCTGCCGGAAGGCAGGGCCCGGCTGGACTGGGCCGGGGCTCGGAGGCCGGGTGGCTGCCTGGAATTCGCCGCCGCCGTCAGGTGGGCCGAACGTACGGCTCGGCCACCACACCCCGGGGCGATCGCACACGGCGATCCAGCACCATCAGGTCCGAAAGTACGGCGACTAGCGGACAGCCACCTCACGAGTCCTAGACGTACACATCTACTGGACCACCTCCTTTCCCGTGTACGGCCAGTGTAACTGCCACCAGAGCTCGTGGCCCGCGAATTCTGTCGCCGGACCGCTCAGGCGACCTCGGCGGCGCGGCCGTTCTCGCTCGCCATCGGCTTGCCGGCCGCGGCCCACGCGTGCATCCCGCCGGCGACGTTGACCGCGGGGTAGCCTGCCTGGTTCAACGCACGCGTGGCCTGCGCCGAGCGGCCACCCGACCGGCACACGACCTGCAGGTCACCGTCCTGCGGCAGGTCGCCGAGCCGGCGGGCGAGATCGCCGAGCGGCACGTGCACCGCAGCCGGCGCGTGCCCGGCAACCCACTCGTCCGCCTCGCGGACGTCGAGCAGCACCGCGTCGTCGGGTAGCGCGGCCGCGTCGACCTCGGGTACGTCCATCGCGAAAGACCCCTATTTCAACAACTTGGAGAGGCGCCTGTCGGCGAGCACCTTACCGCCGGTCTGGCACGTCGGGCAGTACTGCAGCGCGGAGTCGGCGAACGACACCTCGCGTACCGTGTCGCCGCACACCGGGCAGGCCCCGCCCGTACGGCCGTGCACCGCCATGCCGCTCTTCTTCTCCCGCTTCAGCTCGCCCGCGGCGACACCGGCGGTCCGCGTCATCGCCTCGGCGAGCACGGCGCGCACCGCGTCGTGCAGGTGCGCGACGTCCTCCGCGGTGAGATCGGCTGCGACGCGGAACGGCGACATGCGGGCGGCATGCAGGATCTCGTCGCTGTACGCGTTGCCGATACCGGCGATCATCGCCTGGTCGCGCAGGACGCCCTTGAGCTGGGTGCGCCTGCCCGCGAGCAGCGCACCGAGCGCGGCCGGCGTGAACTCCGGCGCGAGTGGGTCGATGCCGAGCCGGGCGACCCCGGGCACCTGGTCGATGTCGGTGACGACGTACGCGGCGACCTTCTTCTGCGTGCCCGCCTCGGTGACGTCGAAGCCCGCCGCGTCGGACAGCCGGACGCGCACCGCCAGCGGGCCCTTGCCGCTCCTGGGCCTGGTGTTCGGCAGCTCCGCGTGCCACCGGAGCCAGCCGGCGCGGGCGAGGTGGAAGACCAGCAGCAGTTCCGGTTCGCCGGCGCAGTAGACGGCGAGGAACTTGCCGTGCCGGGTCACCTGCCGCACCGTACGGCCGGCGAGCGCGGTGACCGGCGGATCGTAGGTCTTCAGCACGGAGAAGTTGAGTACGTCGATACCCGCGACGACCCTGCCGACGGCAACGCCTTCGAGGTACGTCGCGAGGGCCTCGACCTCGGGTAGCTCGGGCACGACTCCAGTGTGCCGGAAACTACCCCTTCTTGCCGCAGAGCGCGGTGACGAACGGGTACGGATCCACCGCCGACCCGCCGTTCGGCCACCGCTCGAAGTGCAGGTGGTACACGGTGCCCTGGGCGTCTCCGGTCATGCCGACCTTGGCGATCTGCTGGCCCGCGACGACATGCTCGCCGGTGTGTACGAGGTTTACCCGCTGGTGCGCGTAGTAGTACGAGTCACCGCTCTCGCCCTGCAGGATGATGGCGATGCCGCCCAGCGTGTTGGAGTACGCGCGGCTGATCGTGCCGTCCTCGACCGCATAGATCGGTGTGTTGCGCGGCGCCATGATGTCGTCGCCCTCGTGCGAGCGACCGCCACCGCGCGGCGCGCCGAACGAGTCGGTGACCGTGTACGGGCTGCCGATCGGGCAGGCGCCGCCGGAGGAGAGCACCGGCCCGCGGGACCGGGACGTGCCCCGGTTCGCGCGCGCGGCGGCTTCCCGCGCGGCCTCGAGCAGCGCCGCGTTCAGCTTGCTCTTGCGCTTCTTCAGCTTCTTCTGCGTCGCCTTCGCGCTCTTCTCGGCGTCGGCCAGGGCGGTGAGTCTCTTGTCGAGCCGGCTACGCGCACTGGACGCGAGCTTCAGCGCCGCGTCGTTCTGCTTGCTCATCATCGCGAGCACGGTCAGCCGGTCGACGACGTCCTCGGGGTCGCCGCCGCCCAGCATGGCCAGCACGCTGTTGCTCACCGGCCCACCGCTGGTGTACGCGAGCTGGGCGACGCCGACGACCTGCTCGCGCGCGGCCTCGAGGCGCTTGCGCGCCGCCGTGACCTGCCGGGTGACCTTGTCCGTGCGCCGGTCGAGCTTCGCCACGCGAGTCTCGGCTTTGGAGTACTTGTCGGACAGGTCGGAGAGCTTCGCGCGAAGCTTGTCCGGGTCCTGGCCCGATGATGCCGATGGCGTGGCGTACGCGGGCGCGCTGCCGAGCAGCAGGGCGGAGCCTGCCAGCAGCGCAGCCAGAGCGTGTACGGGGCGTACAGGGCGTTTCATGGGACGCAGAACACTCTATGTGGTGCTCACCCATCAGTCACGCTGAACCACGCGACGGGTCACCGACTTGCCGCACAATGTGGACGGAGGAAGCTGGGGCAGCTACCGCGTACTGTCGGCCCGTACTGCCAGGAGGACCCGTGATCAGGTGCCCGGGTTGCGGGACGTACGCCTCGCCGGGCGGGGCGTTCTGCGCCCAGTGCGGGCAGCGGCTGGGCGACGGGCACGCTGGGGCCTCGCCCGCCCAGCCGCCCGGTCCTTTGGTTACGTGGGGCCGACCGCCGTATCCGGGCGCGCGCCCGGATGGCGAACCCGAGACCTGGATCACCGACCCCGGGGCATCCTGGCCCGTTGACCCGTCCTGGGGGCAGGGGCCGCCACCAGACGGTTCACCGCCGGCGTGGACCGCTCCCTTCAAGCAGCCACCGCCCGCTGAGCACGGACAGTGGTCGTGGGGCGGCTACCCGTACGGCGGCTCACCGTCTCCGCCGCCGGGTCCATGGCAGCAACACCAACCCGGACGCGGGCGCGGCCGAATGGTGCTGTTC
>JBOHBN010000097.1:0-2472 GCA_050698355.1 Streptosporangiales bacterium
GCAGCAGCAGATCCACAAGACGATCGTGTTCGTCACCCACGACATCCGCGAGGCGATGACCCTGGGCACCAGGATCGCGCTGCTCGACGTCGGCGGCGTCCTGGCCCAGTACGACACACCCGAACGGTTGCTGTCCGCGCCGAACAACGAGTTCGTGTCGGACTTCCTCGGGTCCGGCAAGGAGGTCCGCCGGCTCGACCTGACCAGCGTCGGCGACGTCGAGCTGGACCCGGTACGTACCGTGCGTTCCGGTGAGGCCGACTCCGCGGGGGCCGAGCCGCGTGCGGTCGTCCTCGACGAGGCCGGCCGCCCGCAGCGGTGGCTGCACGACCGGGGGACGGGCGAGCTCGCCGTCGTACGTTCCGAGCAGAGCCTCTACGACGCCCTCGACGTGCTGCTCTCCGCACGAGACGACGTGGCCGTCGTACTCGACGAGGGCGACCGGGTCGTCGGAAGCCTGGCGTGGGGCGCGGTACTGCGCGGCCTGCCCGCGCGGCCGGACAGCGCCCAGACCGTGACGGGCCCGCGGTGACCGCGCACTCGCCCGCCGCCGCCTTAACGCGTCGCGCTCTCAACACGTGGCGGTCATTTGCGGCCGAGTGGGTGGGTGCGTGATGACGCTCGTACCCACCGACGAGCAGCGCAGCGACCTCAGGTCCGCCGCGCCGGGCCAATACGTCGGCGGGCGTACGTCGGCGCTGCGCCGGGTTCTCCCTCTCACCGGCAGGCCGGCGTTCATCGTCGTGCTCGGCGTGGTCTTCTTCTACTGGCTCGCCCAGCAGAGCCTCGACTCCATCGAGAAGCGGTCGATCAACCAGGAGCAGATCACCCAGCGGTTCGTCGAGCACCTCGAGCTGGTCGCGGTATCGACGGTGCTCGTGATCCTGATCGCCGTGCCGCTGGGCATCGCATTGACGCGCCCTGGTGCGCGACGCATCTCGCCCATCGCACTCGGTATCGCCAACATGGGCCAGGCGATCCCATCCATCGGCGTGCTCGTACTGCTCGCGATGGCCTGGGGCGTCGGCTTCCGCAAGGCGATCATCGCGCTCGTCGCGTACTCCCTGCTTCCCGTCCTGCGCAACACGATGGTCGGCATCAGGCAGGTCGACCCCGCGCTGATCGACGCCGGCAGGGGCATGGGGCTCACGAAATTTCAGGTGCTCCGCATGATCGAGCTGCCGATCGCCGTGCCGATCATCCTCGCCGGCATCCGGGTGGCGCTGATCCTCAACGTCGGGACGGCAACGCTCGCCGTCTTCACCAACGCAGGCGGGCTGGGTGCGTTCATCAACGTCGGCATCATCCTGAACCGAACGCCGGTGCTCCTCGCCGGCAGCGTTCTCGCTGCCTTGCTGGCGCTGACGATCGACTGGCTGGCCGAGATAGCCGAGCGCGTATTGCGTCCCCGCGGGCTATGAGTTCGCTTACCGAGAGGGAGGTCACGATGTTCTCAAGGTTTCGGCGGCTGCGGCTGATCGCGCCGCTGGTCGCGATCGCGGCGCTCGCGGCCGCGTGCGGGGGCGGCGGGTTGGGCGGTGGACCCAGCGAGGGGAGCCTGGCCAAGAACGCCAAATCCCTCGACGGGGTGAGCCTCGCCGTCGGCGGCAAGGAGTTCACCGAGCAGCTTGTGCTGTGCCACATCACGATCCTCGCGCTCGAGTCCGCCGGCGCCGACGTCGACGAGCAGTGCGGGCTCAAGGGCAGCAACTCCACCCGCCGCGCGCTGACCTCCGGCGAGATCGACATGTACTGGGAGTACACCGGCACCGCGTGGATCAGCTATCTCGGGCACACCAAACCGATCCCCGATGCGCGGAAGCAGTACGAAGCCGTGGCCAAGGAGGACCTGCAGAAGAACAACATCAAGTGGCTCAAGATGTCGCAGCTGAACGACACCTACGCGATCATGGCGGCCAAGGAAACTGCGAAAAAGTACGGGGTGTCGACGCTCTCCGACTACGCCAAGTTGGTGCACGACAACCCGAGCGCCGCGTCCCTGTGCGTGGCGAGCGAGTTCGCCAACCGCAACGACGGCCTGCCGGGTGTGGAGAAGGCCTACGGCTTCCACGTCGCGAAGAAGAACCTCGCCTTGCTGCAGGAGGGCTCGATCTACAAGGCGGTGGACAAGACCAACCCGTGCAACTTCGGTGAGGCGAACGCCAGCACCGACGGTCGGATCCCGGCGCTCGGGTTGACCCTGCTGAAGGACAACAAGCACTTCTTCCCGCAGTACAACGCGGCGGTGAGCGCCCGCGCGTCGACGCTGAAGAAGAACCCGCAGATCGCCGACGTGCTCAACCCGATCGCGGCGGCGATGACCGCCACCGTCGCGCAGAAGCTCAACGCGAAGGTCGACGTGGACGGCAAGGACCCCGACGATGTCGCCGAGGCGTGGTTGCAGAAGAAGGGCTTCATCGGCAAGTGACCGACGTCGCGTCCGAGTATCGGGTCGCCATGACGGCCTGATAC
>JBOHBN010000098.1:0-9054 GCA_050698355.1 Streptosporangiales bacterium
GTGCTGCGCGGCGTCGAGCCGCGGCGCCGCGGCAGCAGCGCGCGGCGTGCCGCGTACCAACCGGAACCTCGGGGCCTCCATACCACGATTGCACCAGACGCGGCCGACAACCGGCGTACGGACCGGCTGACACACTGTCCGGCGACCGTCCAGCCCCCGGCTGTCAGGAGGACGCCGTGCTACGTGTACTCGCGAGACCGCTCGTCGGGCTCGTCGAACGCTACCTGCCGACCTCGTTCGTGTTCGCGATCGTGCTGACGTTCGTGGTGGCCGCGCTCGCGTTCGGGCTCACCGACAGCGGGCCGGTCGAGGTCGTGCGCGCGTGGGGTGACGGGCTCACCGGGCTGCTGGCGTTCATGACCCAGATGGCGCTGATCCTCCTGCTCGGCTACACCCTGGCCAGCACACGCCAGGTACGCGCCCTGCTCACAAGGGTCGCCGCTGTGCCCAAGGGCTGGCAGGTGTACCCGTTCGTCACGATCATCGCCGCGATCGCCTCGCTCATCTCGTGGGGCCTCGGCCTGGTCGTCGCGGGACTGCTCTCCGTGCGGGTGGCACGGGTGGGAAGGGAACGCGGAGAACCGGTGCACTACCCGCTGCTCGTCGCGTGCGGCTACTCCGGGTACGTCGTCTGGCACATGGGCTACTCCGGCTCCGCCCCGCTTGCGGCCGCCACCCCTGGCAGCTTCGTCGACAAGCAGATCGGCCACACCATCCCGGTGTCGGACACGATCTTCACCTCCTGGAACCTCATCGCGATCGTGGTAACCGTCGTGCTCGTCGCAGGCGCGATGGCGATGCTGCGGCCGCGCCCGCAGGACACGGTCGTGGAACTCGACGCCGGGGCCAACGAGGATCCCGAGCCCGCACCCGCGTCGACCGATGTCGAGAAGCCGTCGCCGGCCGAGCGGGTCGACACCAGCCGGGTCGTCACGACCGCCGCGGGACTGGCGTTCGTGGTTTATCTCGTCGTCTACTTCGTGCAGGAGGGCCCCGCCCTCACCCTCGACATCGTCAACTGGACGTTCCTCGCGCTGATCCTGCTGCTCGTCCGGTCACCGAACGAGCTCGGCCGGCTCGTCGCGGACGGCGCCAGGACCGTCGGCGACATCCTCGTCCAGTTCCCGCTCTACGCGGGCATCCTCGGCATGATGGCGGGCACCGGTCTGATCGACGTGTTCAGCAACTTCTTCGTGGGCATCTCGTCGGACGAGACGCTGGGGTTCTGGTCCTTCCTGTCCGGCGGCTTCATCAACATGTTCATCCCGAGCGGCGGCGGCCAGTACGCCGTACAGGGGCCGATCTTCCTGCAGGCGGCGCAAACGCTGCACGTCGACCCGGCCGTGGTCACGATGGGCATCGCCTACGGCGACCAGTGGACCAACATGATCCAGCCGTTCTGGGCGATCCCGCTGCTCGCGATCGCGGGCCTGCGGATCAGGGACGTGCTGGGCTTCACCACGATCACCCTGCTGGTGAGCGGTGTCGTCTTCGCCGTCACGATGCTGCTGGTCGGCGCGGGCTGAACCTCGGTGCCTTTACCGCCTTTGCCGGTCGGTCGCACGACGATCACAAGCGCCAGCATCGGCACCGCGAACCCGGCCAGGGACACCGCGGCGCGAGGTGTTCACGCTGCTGGAGTTTTGAGCCCGAGCGGAAGAGACTCACCAGTAGTGCTTCCGCCCGAAGACGGCGTGCCCAACACGACCGAGGATGAAGAGAATCACGCCGATGATCACCAGCAGGATTCCGATCGCCCACAGGATCCAGATCGAGAATACGAATCCGAGTATCAACAAGATGATTCCGAGTATGATCACCGGTTGCTCACTCCATTAGACGCCCACTGACCGTTGGCGTACTGCCAGCGCTGAGGTACATCAGGCCCGGTGTGTGCCCGATGCCGGTGAACACAAACCCCGCGAGCTACGCAGCGTGTTGCGAAGGAGCTCCCCTCGCGAGTCAGGAACTCCAGCGCCTGCCCCGTACGTACTGCATCACTTCCTGGGTGTCACGGCCAGGTACGGCAGCAGCAGCTGGGTGAGCGCGCCGATGGACGCGGCGTACGCGAGCGTGGCGAGCCCGACCGAGCCGCCGAGCAGCCAACCGGCCAGCAGCACGCTCGCCTCGATGCTCAGCCGGACCAGCCGCAGCGACCCGCCCGTGCGCCGTACGAGCCCGGTCATCAGGCCGTCGCGCGGCCCGGGGCCGAACCGGGCGCCGACGTACGCGGCGGTCGCCACGGCGTTGAGCACGATCCCGGCGACCGCGAAGGCGATCCGCAGCGGTAGCCAGTCGGGAGCGTGGAGAACCGCCAGCGCGCCGTCCACCACGAGGCCGATGACGATCGCGTTGCTGATCGTGCCGATGCCGGGCCACTGCCGCAGCGGTATCCACAGCAGTAGCACGGCGAACGAGACGAGGATCACCACGGTGCCGAACGAGAGCGGGAGGTGCCTGCTCAGGCCCTGGTGGAACGTGTCCCACGGGTCGAGGCCGAGACCACCACGGATCATCAGCGCCATCGACGCGCCGTAGAGCACGAGCCCGCCGTACAGCTGCGGTAGCCGCCGCACGAGCCGCCCCTCCCGCAACTGCGCGAGCGGTGAGCCGATGGTCACAGCGGTTCGCATCTGGTCGGCGCGGTCCGCTGAACGCGCTGTGCTGGCCATGGTGCCATTCTCGGACAGGATTGGCCTGGTCATCCATAGCCAATTACGCGATAGTGGTTCTTATGGCTGCCGAACGAACCGTGCGGGCGGCCCGACTGGCGGAGTTGCTCGGCCCGGCCCGCGGCCGCGGACCCGCGTACGCCCAGCTGGCGCAGGGGATCGAGCACCTCGTACTCGACGGGAGGCTGCCCGCCGGCACACGACTGCCGAGCGAACGGGACCTCGCGGACGCACTCGCGGCCAGCCGTACCACCGTGGCCACGGCGTACCAGCAACTGCGCGAGCGCGGCTACCTGGCGACCAGGCGCGGCTCGGGCAGCCGTACGACGCTGCCCGCGAGCGGCCCGCAGGCGGGTCGTGCGTTGATCGCCAGCCAGGACGCCGGCGTGCTCGACCTCGCGGCCGCGACGCCACCCGCCATCCCCGGTCTCGCCAGCGCCGCGGAAGCCGCGCTGGCCGACCTGCCGCGGCACACCGGGCAGCACGGGTACGAGCCACACGGGCTGCCGCAGCTGCGGGCCGCGATCGCGGCGAGGTACACAGAGCGCGGCCTGGCCACCGACCCGCGCCAGATCGTCGTCACGGCCGGCGCGCTGTCGGCGTGGGACCTGGCGCTGCGGCACTTCACCGGCCCCGGTGACCGCGTGCTCTGCGAGCACCCCACGTACCCGAACGCACTGCGGTGCCTCGAGCTCTCCGGTACGCGTGGCGTACCCGTACCCATCGACAGGACCGGCTGGGACGCCGAGATGGTCGAGGCCACCGCCCGCCAGGCGAACCCGCGGCTCGCCTACCTCGTGCCGGAGTTCCACAACCCGACCGGTCACCTGATGGACGCCGAGACCAGATCCCGGATCGCGGCCGCGCTCGCGGCAGCCGGCACCGCGTGCGTGATCGACGAGTCGTTCGTGGAGCTGCCGCTCGACGTCGACGAGCGGGACATGCCGGCGCCCTTCGCCGCGTACGCGGGCAGCGGGCACGCCCCGGTGCTGCTGGTGGGCGGGGCGAGCAAGCCGTTCTGGGGCGGCCTCTCGATGGGCTGGATCCGGGCGCCCGCCCGGCTGGTGGATGACCTCGTCGCGACCCGCGTCGCGCGGAGCCTGGGCACGCCAGTGTTCGAGCAGCTGGTACTCACGCACCTGCTCGCCGACCGGCACGATCTGCTCGCGCCACGCCGAGCGGAGCTGCGTGCCCGCCGCGATCACCTCGTCGCTGCCTTGCACGCGCAGCTCCCGAGCTGGGAGTTCACCGTCCCGCGCGGCGGGCTCGCCCTCTGGTGCGCGCTTCCCGAGCCGCTCGCCACGCCGGTGACCGCGCTCGCCGCCCAGCAGCGCGTCCTGGTGGCCCCCGGCCCCAAGTTCGGCCTCGGCAGCTCGTTCGAACGGTTCCTGCGCGTACCGTACACCCTGCCGCCGGATCAGCTCGACGAGGCGGTGCGGTGCCTTGCCTGGGCGTACGCGACGGCGTCCACCGGCGACGGCGGTCGCCCCGCGACCGAGGCCTTCGTCGCCTGACCCGATCAGCGCACGGTAGTGAGCCTGTCACCGCCAACCCGCGCTTGTCGCCGCCTTCGGCGCGCGCTCTGGCAGTGTCGATGCGGTGGAGCCAGCGAAGGGAACGGGTATGGGTCCGGTCGCCCCGCCGGTGTTCGTCGTGGGGGCCCCGCGCTCGGGTGGCGCGCTGCTGTACCGGTTGCTGTGCCTGCACCCCGACAGCTTCTGGGCGTCCACGTGGATGCGGCATGCCGCGGCCTCCGCGCCGTTTGCGATGCTGCACCGCGTGTCCGCCCGGACGAGCAGGCGGCGGCCGAAGCCGTGGTTTCGCACCGGTTTCGACGCTCCACCCGGAGCGAGGGCCCGACGCCGGTACCGCCGCGGCCTGCTCCCCCGTCCGGCCGATGGCGAGGAGCTGTTCGCCGCGCACGACCTCGACGCAGTCTCTGATTCGGAGCCGCCGACGCGCCGGCAGGCGGGCCTGCGCAGGGCCGTCGCCAGCCTCGCGCGCTCGGTCGACGGGCGGGTGTTCGTCAACCACCATCCCGAGCACACCCGCCGGATACCGCAGCTGCGTACCCTCTTTCCCGACGCCCGCATCGTCGTCCCCACCCGCGACGGGCGGGCGGTCGCCGCATCCTTGCGGCACGCCGACTGGTGGCCCGAGTCCGCGGCGGAGAGCGACCCGTGGGAACTCGCCGCCACGCACTGGGTGCGCGAGGTCGAGGCGCTCGAGTCGGGCCTCGCCGGCGTGCCGACCGATCAGGTTCTGCAGATCCGCTACGAGGACCTCGTCGCCGACCCGCAGGACACCCTGGACCGTGTCGGCGAGTTCGCCGGTCTGGCTCCCGGACGGCCCTCGCGCCGCGCGCTCGCCCGCGTACGTCTCGCCCAGCATGCCGACGACGGCTGGCCCGGCAGGCTGGGCGACGCCGCGGAACGGGTGCAGGCGATCCAGGAGGGCTGGCTGCGCAAGTACGGCTACCTGGACTGAAGATCCCCGTCCCAGCGGGCGCGCCGCATGTCGACGCGGGAACCGCGCAGCGGGGTGTCCTCCCGGCGCAGCAGGCGCAGCGCTCTGCCGTCCTCGGCGAGCGCGGGCGTCCCGTCGGCGTGGCAGACCCGCCACCACGGCACTCCCCCGCCGTACAGCGCCATCACCCGACCGACCTGCCTGGGACCGCCGCGGTTGAGGTACTCGGCGACGTCCCCGTACGCGAGCACCAGCCCGGCCGGGATCCGCTCGACGACGTCGAGCACCGCGTCAGCGAAGTCGTCCATCGACTCACGCAGGTATCCGCTGCTCGAGTGGGATGAACTCCTCGTCCAGGCCGAACGCCGCCGGGCCGAACGCGCGTAGCGCCGCGGCCGTGCGCAGCACGGGCACGCAGAGCAGGTCGGGCACGGTGCACACCGTACGCCCGTCGAGCGGCCGGCACGTCCCATCCCGGCGCGTCGGCGAGGTCCGAAAGGTGCGCCACCGTGATGGTGAACATCACCGCAGCGGCCCCACAGCCTTGACGTGCACCCGGGTGGCGTTGCCCGGCAGGTAGGCCAGCGGGATCTCGTCGACCTCGACGATCTCGACCGTGGACGGTGCGGCCCCGGCCGCGATCGCGCGCTCGACCGCCTCCTGCCTGGCCTGGTCGAGCACCGTGCCGCGGTCGCCGGGGCCCACCGCGTACACCCGGTCGACCTCACCGCTGACCTGGCCGATGGCCGCGCCGACCGCGTTAGCGAAGGCGTTGTACTCGGGACGCTCGATCAGAGTGCCGCCGGCGTCGTCGGGCAGCAGGATCGACCCGCCGCCGACGGCGACGACGGGCAACGGGTCGGCCGCAGTACGCATGCGGTCCACGGCGTCGAGGATCTCGGCGCGCACGTACTCGAGGCCGGCCGCGACGAGGGAAGGGTCGAGCGAGGCGACCCGGCTCGCGTCGCCGACGTCGGCAAGGCCGGCGGCGACGGCCAGGTCGGTGGCGGTGAGCGTCGTACCGCCGAAGACGCGCGCCTCGGCGGTGATCCGGTAGCCCACGGAGGTGGGACCGACGGTGGGCGCCGCGCCTTCGTGCACATGGCTGCCGCCGCCGATCCCGAGCGACAGCACGTCGGGCATGCGGAAGTTCGTACGGACACCGGCGACGGTGATCGTGGTGCTCGACTCGCGCGGATACCCGCCGCGCAGCATGCCGACGTCGGTGGTGGTGCCGCCGATGTCGACCACGACGCAGGTCTCGTGGCCGGAGAGCAGCGCCGCACCACGCATCGAGTTGGTCGCCCCAGAGGCGAACGTGGCGACCGGGTAGCGGCGGGCGTAGTCGACGTCCATCACGGTGCCGTCGTTCTGACTCAAGAACAGCGGCGCACCGATGCCCTCGGCGCGTACCGCCGACTCCAGGCCGTCGACGACCTGCTCGGCGAGCGGGCGCAGCGCGGCGTTGATGATGGTGGCGTTCTCCCGCTCCAGCAACCCGACCCGGCCGATCCCGTGCGAGAGCGAGACCTGCAGGTCGGGCAGGTGCTCGGTGAGGATCTGGGCGGTGCGCCGCTCGAACTCGTCGGTGACGGGCGAGAAGACCGAGGTGATCGCCACGCTTCGTACGTCGTGCTCGGCCAGGTCGGCGGCGACCGCTTTGAGCTCGTCGTCGTCCAGCTCGCTGATCACGCGGCCGTCGAACTCGTGCCCGCCGTGGCACATGTACCGGCGGCCGCCGATGGCGGACACCAGGCTCTCCGGCCACTCGACCATCGGCGGGAGCGCGCTGGTCGCCGGGAGTCCCAGGCGCACCGCGCCCGTACGCGCGAGCCGCCTGTGCTCGACGAGCGCGTTGATGAAGTGCGTGGTGCCGACCATTACCCCGGTCAGGTCGCCGAACGCCCGCTGCTCGCGCAGCCGGCGCAGGGCCTGGGTGATGCCGTCGGTGATGTTCTCGGCCGTGGGCGCCTTGACCGCGGCGACGACCCGGTCACCGTCCATCAGCACCGCGTCGGTGTTCGTACCTCCGACATCGATGCCGATCCGCATGCGGATAACTTATGGGTGCATCAGTACGTCGGCAGCGACTGGTCGACCTGGGTCGCCCACGCGGTGACGCCGCCCTGGACGTGGGTGGCGTCGGCGAAGCCGGCCTGCTTCAGCGCGGCGAGTGCCTCGGCCGACCGCCCGCCGGTCTTGCAGTGCAACACCACCGGCTTGTCCTGCGGCAACTCCGACAGCGCCTCACCCGACAGGATCCGGTCCTTCGGGATCAGCACGGCGCCTGGGATGTTGACGATCTCGTACTCGTTGGGCTCGCGGACGTCGACGAGCAGGAAGTCGTCGCCGCGGTCCATCTTCTCCTTGAGCTCGGTGGCCGTGATCGTGGAGTCCTGCGCGGCCTCCTGGGCGTCGTCGGACGCCACGCCGCAGAACTCCTCGTAATCGATCAGCTCGGTGACCGTCGGGTTCTTGCCGCAGATCGGGCACTCCGGGTCCTTGCGTGCCTTGACCTCGCGGTAGCGCATTTCCAGCGCGTCGTACACGAGGAGCCGGCCGGCGAGGGGCTCGCCGATCCCGGTGATCAGCTTGATCGCCTCGTTCACCTGGATGGAGCCGATGGACGCGCACAGCACGCCCAGCACGCCGCCCTCGGCGCAGGACGGCACCATGCCCGGTGGTGGCGGCTCCGGGTACAGGCAGCGGTAGCACGGACCGTACTCGGCCCAGAACACGCTGGCCTGTCCGTCGAACCGGAAGATCGACCCCCACACGTACGGCTTGTCGAGCAGGACGCAGGCGTCGTTGACCAGGTACCTGGTCGGGAAGTTGTCCGTACCGTCGACGATGAGGTCGTAGTCGCGGAGGATGTCGAGGGCGTTGGACGAGTCCAGCCGCTCCTCGTGCACGCGGAAGTCCACGTACGGGTTGATCTCGGCGACGCTCTCGCGTGCCGACTGCGCCTTGGACTTGCCGATGTCGGACTGGCCGTGGATGACCTGGCGCTGCAGGTTGGACTCGTCCACGACATCGAAGTCGACCACGCCGAGCGTGCCGACCCCGGCGGCGGCGAGGTACATCAGCGCCGGCGCCCCGAGCCCGCCACCGCCGATGACGAGGACCTTGGCGTTCTTCAGCCGCTTCTGCCCCGCCATCCCGACGTCGGGAATGATCAGGTGCCGCGAGTAGCGGCGTACCTCGTCAACGGTGAGTTCGGGGGCTGGTTCCACGAGGGGTGGCAACGACACGGGACTCTCCGGGTGTGTGTCGGGTTCTGCTCCGTCCCAGGTGCCAACCGGGACGGGTCCGCCCGCATTCCCGCGGAGAGACGATCAGTCGGGCGCGCTCGGACGCGGCACAGGTCGGCGTCATGGTCGGCCTTGATGAACACCTGCAACGCCTTGCCGAGCTCGCAAGTAGCGGACTCGGCGATGAGGTCGAAGTCGGCGTCGTAATGCCAGACCGTGAGCCCCTCCGCCTCTGCCGTCGCCGCGATCAGCAGATCGGGAATGCTGACGGCACGGTGCTGGCCCCGCTCCACCAGAGCACGCTGCACCTCACGCACCCGCGCCTCCGCGTCGCTGGCGGAGTCGGCGAAAACCGCCAACCCGACGAGGCGCACACAGACGCTGTTACCGAACCGGTACGTACGAAAAGTGCGGGGTTGGGCGTGTAGTGGATATAATCGAATACATGTTCGATGCAGTGGGAGTGGCAGCGCCGCGGGAGGACCCGCGGGTGGCGGCGTGCGCGGATATGCCGCCGGGCCCGGGCATGCTGGCCGCGCTCGCCGGAATCGACCCGGGCTCGGTGAGCCTCGACGACCAGGTGACGCTGCTGCAGCTCGCCGAGCGGTCCAAGGCCGCGGTGGAGGCGTGGCAGCAGCGGGTGCTGGCAGCGGTGGAATACGGCG
>JBOHBN010000099.1:0-8277 GCA_050698355.1 Streptosporangiales bacterium
CGCGACCGGTCGCGCCGCGCACGCGAGCAGGCGGCGCGGCAGGGAAGACGAGTCGGCGGGCATCGTCCGTTCGGCTACGAGCGTGACGGTGTCACGGTCAAGGAGGAGGAGGCCGCGGCGATCCGCAAGGCATGTAGCGACGTGCTTGCGGGTGTGCCACTCACAGCCGTCGGCCGCGCGTGGAACGAGGCCGGGTTGCTTTCCGGGCGGCGCCGCCGTAAGGGCGAACGGCCCGGGAGCCTCACCGAATGGTCCACGACGACGGTGAGGCAAGTGCTGACCAACCCGCGGAATGCCGGGCTGCGCGCTTACAAGGGCGAGATCGTGGCGCGTGCCCAGTGGCCGGCGATCCTCGACGAGGACACCTATCACGCCGTCATGCGGTACCTGTCCGACCCATCACGGCAGGTCGGTACACGCTCGGGACAGGCCAACCAGCGGCTGCTCACCGGCGTCGCACTCTGCGCCGAGTGCGGCATGACGGTGCATTCCGCGCGGGCGCGCAGCGGCAACCCGCTGTACCGCTGCCGCTCCGAGTACCACGTGAACCGCAAGGCCGAACCGGTCGAGGCATACGTGAGCGACCTCGTGATCGAGCGGCTCTCCCGAGACGATGCCCGCGAGCTGCTCACCGACGTGAGCAAGCCGGACGTGGACGCGCTGCGCGCTCGAGCGCAGATGGTGCGGCGTCGGATCGACGACCTCGCCGCCGAGTACGCCGCCGATGAGGAATGCGTGATGACGGCGTCGCAGATGCGGACGGCGACGGGCAAGCTCAAGGCGAAGCTCGCCACCGTGGAGTCGGAGATGGCCGACGCTGGACGTGTCGACGCACTCGGCCCGCTGCTGTCGAGCGACGACATCGCCTCCGCGTGGGGGATGCTGAGCACCGCTCGCCGACGGAGCGTGATCGACCTGCTGATGACGATCCGGCTGCATCGTACCGGCCGTGGGGTGCGCACCTTCCGGCCTGAGTCCGTCGAGATCGAGTGGAAGGTCTAGTGGCAGAGCAGCAGTACGCCGAGTAGCGGGTCGAGCGGGCCGACAGTGACAGGCAGATCGAGTAGGCACTGTTGCTGTGGCTGCGCGGGTGGTGGCTGACCGTCTCCCGACGGCTGCTCGGATGGTGGCGCCGTGACCGTCGTCGTGCCTTCCTGCTGGGTCGGCGGCGGATTCCCGGTGGTGTGCACGCTCGCCATGCGACCGACCGCAGTCGCCGCGTCCCCGGCGTCGTCCGGCTCGGGGGCGGCCTGCCCGTGGTCGCGGTTGCCGCTTGGTGACCCGTCGAGGCTGCCAGCCGGCGCCACTGTTGAGCGCCTCGTGGTCGGCACGGCTGCCGTGTGGATGACGGTGGTTGGCACGGTGCGGGTCACAGTGTGTTCGGCCACTGGCGGTGCCGCCGTCTCGGTGGTGTGCCCGCCGTGTAGCCATGGGATCACGATCGCTCCGACGGCCGCTGCCGTGGTGACCCCGGCGACGGCGGGCTTGCGCAGGTAGGGCGACAACCACCTGCCGAGCCCGGCGAACAGTCCGAGCAGCGCGGCGATCGGTGGCAGCGACGACAGGCGTCGTACGCGCTGCTTCGGCACGGGTTGTACCGACTCGGGGAGCAGATCCGGTAGAGCCCGTTCGGCGTCGCCGGCTTCGCCGCGCAGCACGAGCTCGTTGACGGTGCGCTCGAGGGACGCGATCTTGCTCGTGCGCCTGTTACGTCTGTTGACGGCCGCCCCGACTGCGACCGCGATCACGGCGAGCCCCACGCTCACCATGATCCAATCAGTGACACTCACCGTGACGGTTTAGCACCATTCGGGTGTTACGTGGAAGTCACTCATTTGAGTGAATTGGTGACTATAGTCCCCATTAATCCGATTACACAACCTCGCTCGGTGGTTCTTGCCCGGCATCGGCGTACCGCTGTAGCACCTGCCGGTTGTGCTCGTGGATCCGCTCCGTGGCGAGCTCGGAGAACCGCTCCCGGATCGCCCGACGCGTGGCCTGGTCGAACTTGCCCATCGTCTGCTGGTAGGTGTCGATGTACTCCTCGCGGGAGGACTGGTGCGCTATGTCGAGCAGGGACGCGTACGCCTCGATGTTGATTGACGCGTCGGGCGCCACTGGTTTCGAGGTCGGCTCGGCTGCCGCAGCGACGGCAGTTGGCTCGCGGCCGTCATGGATCGCTTCAATGCTGCCCGGTCCCCAGCCAAGCGCGTCCTCGACCGCCCGCTCCTGTTTGGCCGCCACGCGCACGCCGCGTTCCAGACGCGACACGGTGCTCAGGCTGACGCCTGCCCTGTTCGCGACATCCTGCTGACTCAGGTTGCCGAGGTCAGCGCGCCGGACCGACATCTCCTGGTTCATCGCGTGCCTACTTTTGCCTACCACGTGCGCATCATGACGTGTCCTGACGCTGCGGCGCAACGTCTGCCGCTGCCTGTACGCACGACGTTCGTTGTGGTTAGCGGGTCGGCTGTACGTCTGTGTCATGCCTCAGACACTACCTACTTCCGCCTACAGACACAATCGTGTGCGTCTGAGACTTGCGTCATGACGCGTCCTGACCTATTCTCGCCTACATGCCCTACTCCGCAGATCACATGCAGACGCAGCGAGAGCGTCTCGGACTCAAACGGGCGGACTTTGCCAAGCGGATCGGTATCTCGTACGGCCACTACCGCAACGTCGAGTACGGCACCAAGCCCGCGGCGATCGAGGTGTTCCACCGGATCGCACGCGAGCTCCGGACCCCGGTCGATGACCTGCTCGCCGACCCGCCAGATCAACCGCGGATCCCTGAACGAGGTGCGGCATGAGCCGCCCCGAGGACAACCGCCCACCGGCAGCGCCGAAGCAGCCCCCGCCGCCGAAGCCGCCGACGAAGCCGAAGCACGGCGAACAACGCGACGCGGCGTACCGGGAACACATCAAGGCGAAGGCCAACGAGGCCCCGCCGTTCTCCCCGGAGCTCCGCGACCGGCTGCACGTGCACCTCGAGCCGATGCGACGCGCGCTTGTCGAACAGCGCAAGCAAGCCGCCTGAACAACCGCAAGGAGACATTCGTGTCTGATCTCGTGACGATCCCGTTTCACGGTGACGATCTGCTGACCGTCGAGGTCGACGGCAAGCCGCACATCGTGCTGAAGGAAGCACTCGACGCGATCGGGCTGGAAGTCGAGCGGCAGCGTCGGAAGCTCGACGGCAGGTCATGGGCACGCACGGGCCTCACGCCCGTTCGCCAGGGTGACGGACGAGTACGTGAAGTAACCACATGCGACGTGCGCACCTTCCTGATGCTGCTGGCAACCGTGGACGAGCGGCGCGTCTCCGAGCACATCCGCCCCAAGCTCGTGCAATACCAGGCCGAGGTCGCCGACGCGATCGAGGCGTACTGGACCGACGGCGGTGCGATCAACCCGCGGGCCACCGAGGACCAGCTCGCCACGATCGTGTCCCGCGCCGAGTCCCAGGCGAAGGTGCTTTCCGCGCTGCGCGGCGTGGTGGACAAGGCGTGGCTGGACGCGAAGGGCCGCCATGTCGCCGCCCGCGCCCTGGGCGAGGAACCCGAGGTGGACTCCGCTACCCGGCCCTTGACGGTCGGGGAGTTCCTCGAGGACAAGGGCGTCACCGGGGAGGCGCTCCGATCGCTCTCGACGCGGTTCGGCAAGTCGCTCAAGGCTGCGTTCGTGGACCGCTACGACCGGCAGCCACCGAAGGTGGAGCGGTTCGTCTCCGGCGCGCTGCGCGAAGTCGCCGGCTACACGGAGAAGCACCGGCCGCTGTTCGAGCAGGTGTGGACAGACATCTCCGCATAGAAGCGCGGCCCGGCCGCCGACAACGACCGGACCGCAACGCATCGACAGATCAGAAAGGACAGACGATGCGCACCAAGAATTCTACCGGACGCCACCGGCCCGACCTGATACGCCGCGTCGCCGGCTGGACGGTCGCCGACATCCTCTCCCGCCACGGCAAGGCCGCCGACGGCACCGCGCACCGCCACGGGAGGTGCCGGCCGTGATGACGATGGACACGCTGGACACATCCGAGCTGGCCGCGAAGGTGGTGGCCTACCGGACGCAGGTTCAGGCACTGGAAGACGAGGGCCGCGAACTCGCGAAGCAGATGCCGACGCTGCCCCAGGGCGCCGACATCGACCTGGTCGTCGCCGGCCTGCACAACGACTCCTACTACCTCAACCACTGCCTGTGGCTGCTCGGGGGTAAGCGATGACCCGCGAACCATGCGAGCACTGCGGCGGCCTGCACGCGACGAACCCGCCGACCGGCGAGACGCCGTGCCGCCACACCCGCTACGTCGCCGTCACCGAGCGGCCCGGGCAGATCTGGGGCATCGCCGCCGTGTGGGCGCTGATCCTGTGCGGCGTCATCTTCGTCGCCGCGGAACTCATGAGGTGGTGGTTGTGATGACCCGCATGTCTGTGCATCCGTTCTGGGACCGCGTCGACGGCGCCTTCGTGGCGGCCGGGCAAGTACTCGCCTTCCTGGCGGTGCTGGCGATCGTCGTCGGTGTCGGCGTCCTCGCCGGCTACATCGTGGTCGGGGTGATGGCCCGATGAGCATCCTCGCCCGCCTACTCGACACGCTGACCCGCTGGCTCGCCCGTGTCGGCGACGGCGACCGTTTCGACCTCGCCGAGCCGGCCCGGGCGGTCGCCACCCGGGCGCAAGCCGAGGCCGTTGCCGCGCCGTACGGGCACCGTGTCGGTGGCTGCCACCACTGCGACCGCCCGATCCTCGCCCCGCTCGACGCCCACGGCGACATCGACACGGCGTTGCTGTGGGCGGCGTGCACCGACCACGCCCTCGCCGACCACGCCGCGCATGCGGCCTACCTGAAGGAGATGACATGAACATCGCAGAGAGCACTGACACGGTGATTGAGGCGGCCGCCGAAGCGGCCTGGCGTGTCGCGGACGACAACGCGACGGGCAGGTTCGGCGTGCTTGCTCCGTCTGACCGCCGTCCTTACTACGAGACCGGAGCGGCTGTCGCCGTCGCGGTCCTGCGTGACCTCGCGGGAGCGGCTGAGACATGGCACGCCGGGGTACTAGCAGCTTTCGCTGACGACATCGAGGAGACGATATGAACAACATCACTGAACCGCTGCGTCTGGCCGTGGGGAGCCACGTCGCCGGATCTGGCCAGGGATGCGCAATGAACGTGTTGTCATGGGAGAACGGAGACCGGCGGATCACCGACTACCCGGATTGCTCGGCGAAGCACTTGGCCGTGCTGGTGCAGACTGTCAACGACAGGTACTGCGCGCACCGGGATGAGCAGGGCCGGTTGTGCCCGGCCTGTTCGGTGGCCGTCCTGGCACTGGCGCACCGCACCGTGGGCACGTCGGGTGCCTCCGACGAACAGATTTACGCGTGGACGGCAGAGTGCCTGGATTCCCCATCGTGGGGTGCGGTCCGTTTCGCCGATGACCGTGGCGTCGATGTGTTGCATCGGGTGGCGGACATGTACCGCCGCGCTGCATCAGGGGCCATGCCGAGTGTGGAGGAATGGTCCGCTGCCCGGTCTGCCGCCCGGTCTGCCACTGATCCTGCCGCCCGGTCTGCCGCCCGGTCTGCCGCCCAGTCCGCTGCCGAGTCCGCTGCCTGGTCCGCTGCCTGGTACGCCGCCGGGTACACCGCCTGGTCCGCTGCCTGGTCCGCTGCCTGGTCCGCTGTGCTCATGGACTACACACACACCGCCATCGACGCGTGGGAACGCATCACGGGCTACACGGTGCCCGTGGTGAACGACGCCGCTGTGTCCAACGCCGTGGCACGCATGCTGGAGGTGTCGGCATGACTGACCACCCACTGACGCACCTCGCATCCGAGCTGTGCGATATCGCATCGAGGCTGGAGAACCATTGCGCCACCACCGGCGAGAAGGCTGCCGTCGATCTTCAGGACATCCGCGCCACGTTGTCGGAGTGGGGCGGGTTCGACGCCCGCTACGGCCTGGCGCAGAACGTGCGGAGGCTTCTCACGGAGTGGAACAGGTACCACGACACCCACAGCGCCGACGACTACGCCTACACGGAGCGTGCCCTACGTGAGGCCGAGGACCGCATCGCGAAGACCGAGCGCACGGCCGACCAGTGGAGGATCGCCTCCGACACGCACTTTCGGCGCACCACCGAGTGCATGAAGCGCGCCGAGGTCACCGAGCAGGAACGGGACTATTGGCAGCGCGAGTGCGAGGCATACAAGGGCATCCTGGAGCGACTCGCCTCCGAGGTCGCCGACGTGGTCGGTGTCGACGTGCCGAAGCTGGGGTTGGACGATTTCGATGCCTTTGCCGCCACCGTGCGCGGAGTCGTCGTCGGCGCGGGCATCGACGCGGACGAGGCGGTGAAGCCGGCGACCGAGACACCGGACCTCGCCGACGGCGACCAGGTGGTGTGGCGCGGGGAGAGCGCCATGGTCTGGGCCGCCTTATACGGCGATGGTGAGAAGTCGATGATCCGACTGAACAAGAACGGGAAGCACGTGTGGGGGCGGACCGGCGAGTGCCGCCGCGTCTACGACGCGGATCACGTGCCACCGGAGGGTGTCGACGTGGTTCGGGCCGTGGGCCGTGAAGGCACCGAATGTCTGGTCCGAGAGGGCTCGCGATGGTTCTGGAACTTCCACTACAGCGAAGATCCGTACGAGCATACCGCCATATCCGGTTACGGATCGTGGCGGGAAAGCGTGAGCGGCGAAGTCGGCCCGTTTGTCGAGCACCGCCCCGGCGACGACGTGACGGGCGGTGAGAACCGTGGCTGACGACCTGCGCGGCGCCATAGAGACCGCGCTGTACCCGCCCGTCGTCATCCTCGACTCGTGGCGGCCGTACCGGGACGCCCTGCTCGCCGTGCTGAACCTGCACCAGGAACGTGTCAACGGCACCTGCGCCGAATGCATCGACCATGCGAGCGCCACGCGTGGGACCAGGTACGAGCCGTGGCCGTGCAGCACGGTGATCGGAATCGCGGACGCGCTCGGCGTGGAGGTGGGCGATGAGTAAGGAAGCCACCGCCGTCGAGCGGGTCGCCGCCGCACTGTGGGCCGCGAACAACACCCGCCGCACCGACCCGCTGAAGAACCGCTCCCCCGCGGAGTGGGGCCGGCAAGACATCCAGATGCAGCGGCACTACCGGCGTCTCGCCCGGGACGCCATCGCGGCGTACGAGGAGGTTGGCAATGAGTGACCTGGTGACGGAAGAAACACATCGCGTGGCAATGCGGGCAGCGAATGGTGCCGTGATGTATGGAGCGGACTACCGCGCGATGAAGATTGGGCTGGACGCCGCCGCCCCGCTGATCGTGGCGGCCGAGCTAGACGCGGTAGTGGACGAGATCCGCGCCGGGTCGTACCCGCACCTGTACAGACTGGCGTCCAACCTGGCGGACCGTGCCGCCGAGCTACGTGGAGGTGCGTCGTGATGGCCATCGAACGGGAGTCGGATCTGTCGAACCTGCGAAAACTCCCATCATCGTGATTACTACGCCAGGAAGAAGGCTCGCCATGAGTGACCAGTGGCGCTACGACGAAGCCGAGATCGACGGCGGGTTCTGCGGCTGTGAGTACCCGCGACTGTGGCCGCCCCGCTGGCGCGAGTACGACGCCCTGGACCGCTGGGATCCCAGCATCCCGCCCGGCGGTGTCGTGTGTACCGAGTGCGACATGCCCGTCGAGTCGGAGCCGTGCGCCGAGCACCAGCCGGTCGCGTACGCCCGGTGTAGAGGGGAGGTGGCGTCGTGAAGCTACCGAAGGCCGCTCAGAATCTGCTCGACACCGTCATCGCTCACGGCTGGTCCTACGCCGTGATGTGGGCACGTGACTCGGGGAACTGCCCGTTCGTCAACGTCAAGATCGCCGACAGCGAGCACGAGTTCCACCTGACGTGGCACACCCGCGACACCGGCACGCTGCGCCTGTTCGGTAGGAACCTGGACCGGCGACGGGATCGCTACGTGTCGCTGAGCACGGTGCTCGACACCGTCACCGCGAACCCGCAGGAGTGGGTGCTGGAGGTGTCGTCGTGACGGCCGCCCGGACCACGCCGCGCCCGTGCGGGCGCACCAAGTACGTGGTCGAGAAGTGCCGCTGCGGAACCTGCCGCACACGCGGCCTACCTACAGGAGCAGGCATGAAGACTCGGTCCTACCGCCGTGGCACGTTCCACCTGGTGGTCGGCCAGAAGCGTCGCGCCGACCAGGACACCTGGTTCTCAATCTCGCCGGTCCGCACCGACGGTCGCGTCAAAGGGTTCGGG
>JBOHBN010000100.1:0-1384 GCA_050698355.1 Streptosporangiales bacterium
GGCGGCCCGCACCCGCACTCGCTGCGCCACGGCTTCGCCGTCGCCAACCTCAGGCGCTGGGCCGCGCAAGGCGCGGACCTGACCGCGATGCTGCCCTACCTGGCGTGCTACATGGGCCACGCCGACCTTCGCGGCACCCAGTACTACCTGAGGCTGACCGCCGACGCCTACCCCGAGGTGATGGCCAGGGCCCAGATCCGGTTCGGCTACGTCATCCCCGCACCACCCGAGGACGAGCAGTGAACCCGCGCCCCGCGCCGCCACCGGACCTTGCCGGGCGCTGGCTGTCGAATTTCTTCACCGGCCACCTGGCCGGGGAGCGCGCAGCCTCACCAAAGACCATCTCCTCCTACCGGGACGCGATGAAACTGCTGCTCACCTGGTTCAGGGACGCTGAGCGCATACCGCCCGAGAAGCTGCGCCTGGCCGACATCGACCGGCCCCGCATCCTGCGGTTCCTGGACTGGCTGGAGGCCGAGCGGAACTGCTCGGCCTCCACCCGCAACCAGCGCCTCGCGGTGATCAAGTCGTTTTGCCGCTACACTGCCGTCGAGCAGCCCGATCATCTCGGCCAGGTCACCCAGGTCCTGGCGATCCGGCAGAAGAAGACCCCGGCCCCGCAGCTAGAACACCTGACAGGCGATGAGGTCAGGACGCTGCTCGCCGAACCCGGCACGGCCAGCGCACGCGCTGTCAGGGACACCGTCTTGCTCGTCCTGGCCTACGACACCGCTGCCCGTGTCCAGGAACTCTGCGACCTCGACGTCGCCGACATCCGCCGCGGCAGACCGATGACTGTGGTGATCCGCGGGAAGGGTTCCAAGATCCGGTACGTGCCCGTGATGGACCCGACCGCCCAGCTCGTCGCCGACTACCTTGAACACCGCGATCGGCATGCCGGCGTCGGTGCCGACGCGGACCCGCTGTTCGCCGGGCCGAACCACTCGAGATTGACCCGGTCCGGGGTGGCCAAGCTGCTGGCCCGCCACGTGCGGGCCGTCCGGGCGCGCGACCCCGGCTGGGCTCCCGGCCTGCCGGTCACGCCTCATACGCTCCGGCGGAGCCGGGCCATGCACCTGGTCCAGGCCGGCGTCAACCTGATCTACATCCGCGACCTGCTCGGCCACGCCGATGTGTCCACCACCGAGATCTACGCCCGTGCAGACGCCGAGGCCAAACGCAAGGCGATTGAAAATGCCTACGAGCCACTCACCCCAGACGCCTTGCCGGACTGGACCCACGACTCATCCCTGATCGGCTGGCTCGACTCGCTCGGGCACTGACGCCGGTGCACGCGAGATTATGCGGACTACAACACGAGCTCCGCCGCCCCGAGCAGCGGAAACGCCACGGCAGGGCGCATAACCCAGCCGTCCGCCTAATG
>JBOHBN010000101.1:0-5929 GCA_050698355.1 Streptosporangiales bacterium
TCGCCGCGCCCGACGTACCGGTAGAACGGCGCGTCGTCGGTCGCCCAGTCGACGGGGATCTCCACCATGTCGCCGACAAGGTACGGGTGGTCGTAGCCCATGAGCGAGCTGTCGTAACGGATACCGAGTTCGGCGAGCACGTCGAACGCGGCCGGCGTCATGTCCCAGCTCGGCGACCGGAAACCCACAGGCGGCTCACCGCCGACGCCGGCCAGCGCGTCGATGCTGCGCAGCGTGAGCTCGCGGAACCTGTGTGACTCCACCTCCCCCGGCGGCTCGTGCAGGTCGCCGTGGAGCGCGAGCTCGTGACCCGCCGCCGTGACCTCGGCGACGGCGTCGGGATACCGCCGAGCGATGTACCCAGGCACGTAGCACGTGGCACGCAGCCCGTGCGCATCGAGCAGGCCGAGCAGCCGCGACAACCCACGGCGCGGGCCGAACCTGCGCTGCTCCAGCTCGGCCGCCCGCGGTCCACCGTCGGCACGTGACCGCCACAGATGCGGCGCCTCGCCGTCGACGTCGAACGTCACCAGTACCGCCGCCGGTGCGCCGTCCGGCCATTGATACGGCGTCACGACATCACCCTCCCCGCGCCGTGCTTGACGGCATCGAACGAGCCCGCGGTGCGGCCGCCGTCCACGCTCACCGTCGTGCCGGTGATGAACGACGCGTTCTCCGAGCACAGGAACAGCACCGCCTCCGGCGCGTCGTTCGGCCCGGATGTGCGGCCGAGCGGGATCGACCTCGTCATCGACCCGACGTGGTCGTCGTCGAGCACGCTCACCTCGCTGCCCGGCGCGAATCCGGGCGCGACGGCGTTCACCCGGATGCCGTACGGCGCCAGCTCCAGCGCGCAGGCACGGGTGAACATCGCGAGCGCCGCCTTGCTCGTGGAGTACGGGCCGCCGCCCGGCTGGGTGGAGACGGCCGCGCCCGACGACATGTTGACGACGCTGCCGCGCACACCGTGCTCGATCATCTGCCGCGCCAGCGCCTGGGTCAGCTGGAACGGCGCGAGCAGGTTGACGCCGAGGATGTGCTCGAAGTCGGCTCGCGTCATATCGAGCAGCCAACCGCGTGGGTAGATGCCGGCGTTGTTGACAAGGACGTCGGGGCCACCCCACAGGTCGGCCGAGACCGCGGCGAACGCATCCAGGTCCGCGGGGTCGGTGAGGTCGGCGGCCCGCGTCTCGACCCGGGCACCGGCGTCGGTGAGCCGGTCAGCCAGTCGCTGCAACGGTTCCGCGCGCACGTCGGTGAGCAGCAGGTGCGCGCCCTCACCGGCGAACGCCTCGGCGATCCACGTGCCGAACACGCCGGCTGCACCCGTCACGACAACGCGCGTGGCGTCCTGCTCGCTTTTCACGGTCACCTCGAGTTCACATTCGGGCGGAGCGTTCGGATGGGTCGAGCTGGTCCCTGACGAAGTCACCGAGCATGTTGACCGTCAGTACGAGCAGGAACAGTGCAACCCCTGGGAAGGTGGCCAGCCACCAGGCCGTGGAGACGTACTTCTGCCCATCGGAGAGCATCGAGCCCCAGCTCGGGTCGGGCGGCTGCACGCCGAGTCCGATGAACGACAGCGATGCCTCGTAGATCACCATCAGCCCGAGCTCGAGCGTCGCCACCACGACGATCGACGGGATGACCTCGGGCACGATGTGGCGCAGCACGACGCGCCACGGGGTCGCGCCAATGGCCACGGCGGAGCGCACGAAGTCGCGGTTGCGCGTCTCCAGCGTTTGCGCGAACGCGATCCGCGCGTATCGCGGCCATCGCACCAGCGCGAGCACCACGACGACGTTCACCAGGCTGGGGCCGAGCACGACGACGGTGAGGATGGCGAGCAGGAAGAACGGGATGGACAACACCATGTCGGCGACCCGCATCACCACCGCACCGCCGACGCCGCGCAGCACCGCCGCGGTGATGCCGAGAGCGCTGCCGATCACGCCGGCGCCGAGTACTGCCGTGAGTGAGATGGCGAGCGAAACGCGCGAGCCGTAGACGACGCGGCTCAGCACGTCCCGGCCGAGCTGGTCGGTACCGAGCAGGTGGTAGGTGCCCGCGTGCGTCGACCCTGGCGGCAGCAGCCGCGCCGGCAGGTCGGTATGCGTCGGGTCCGCCGTCGCGAACAGGCCGGGCGCGATCGCCAGCAGAGCGAAGACGCACAGCAGCGCGAGGAAGAACCAGCTGCGGTACGAGCCGCGTGCCCGGGCCAGCAGCCGGGCCACTGCGCCTTGTCCCTGCGGGTCGGGTGGCAGCGCCTCGATGGTCGGCGGGGCGACGCTCGTCATGCCGTCGCCTCACTCGTCATCAGGCTGGCGCGCGGGTCGATCAGCCCGTACAGCAGGTCGACCAGGAGGTTGACCGCGATGTAGACCGTCGCGACGAACAGCACGATCGCCTGCACGACGGGGAAGTCGCGTGCCTGGATGGACTGAACGGTGAGCTGGCCGATGCCGGGCCAAGCGAAGATGGTCTCGGTGATGACAGCGCCGCCGAGCAGGCTGGCCAGCTCCAGTCCGGCCAGCGTCACGATCGGGATCGACGCGTTGCGCAGCAGGTGGCGGTTCAGCAAGCGCAGGGTGCCCGCGCCCTTCGCGCGGGCCGTACGCACGTAGTCCTGGTCGAGCTGCTCGAGGAAGCTGGACCTGGTGATCCTGGCCAGCGTCGCCATCGACAGCGACGCCAGCGTGATCGCCGGCATGATGAGCGATTGCAGCCCCTCGAACCCGGTCGACGGAAGCAGGCCCAACCGCACGCTCAACAGCAGGATCAGCAGGATTCCCGTCCAGAACGCCGGCATCGACTGCCCGACGAGCACCATCGGCATCAGCACACGCTCAGGCAGCCGGTTGCGATAGAGCGCGCTGACCATGCCGGTTGGCACGCCGACCAGGAGCGACAGCACCAGAGCCGCGATCGCCAGGTCGATGGTGAACGGCAAACGCTCGATGATCAGATCGAGCGCGGGACGGTGCTGGACGTAGGAGTACCCGAGGTCGCCATGCAGCAGGCCGGCCACGTAGTGGCCGAACTGCACCCAGATCGGCTGGTCCAGGCCCAGCTGGTGCCGGATTCGCGCGACGTCCGCAGGAGAGGCGTTCTGGGGCACCAGCAACCGGCTGGGATCGCCGGATAGCCGCAGTACCACGAACACGATCACCGACACGCCGGCAATCGACAGCATTGCCTGCCCGATCCGGCCGGCGACGTAGCGCACCGGCCCCGACCAAGCGAGCCTCACCGCATCGCGCATCGTCAGCCGGTGAACCTGACGTCGGTGACGAAGAAGTTCTCCTGTGCGTCGGGTTGCCACGAGACGTTTTTCGCGGCGCCGTAGATCGCGTAATCCTGGTACAACCCGATACCGGGCACCTGGTCCTGGATGATCTGGAACGCCTTGTCGTACGCGGCCTTTCGCTTCGCCTTGTCGGTGGTCGTGCGTGCTTTCTCCACCGCCTTGTCGAACGCCGGGTCGGAGAAGCTCGACCACACCGACCCCGTGTGGAAAAGCGGGTAGATGACGCCGTCAGCGTCCAGGCACGAGCACGACCAGCGGCCGAACCGCAAAGCACCCCAGTCGTGCTTCGGGCTCTGCACCTTCTTCAGGTATGTCGCCTGGTCGGAGTTTTCGATCTTGACCTTGAAGCCCACCTTCTGCAGATCGGCCTGGATCGCCTGGGTGAACTGCTGGTCGTACGACGGCGACGTCGGGAAGACCAGCGTCGGGGAGCCGCCGCCCGCGGCACGCAACAGTCGCTTCGCCTTGGCCGGGTCGTAGTCGTAGCCGGGCACGTCGTCGGGATAACCGAACGCCAGCGGGGTGAGCACCGTATTCACCGGCTTGGCGTAGCCGCGCCGTAGGTTCTTGATGATCGATGAGTAGTCGATGGAGTGCGCGATCGCCCGGCGGATCCTGACGTCCTTGGTCGGCGCGTCGCCCTCGGCGTTCAGCGCGAGGTAGGCGACCCGTTCGGTCGGCACGGACAGCACCTTCGCCTGCCCGCCGTTCTTGATGTCCACGGCGTCGTCGGGCGTGAGCTGGGTGACGATGTCGGCGCGCCCCGACTTCAGGTCCGCGACCCTGGTCGCGACGTTCGGCACGGCACGGAACGTGACGCGACGGACAGCCGGCTTGCCCTTCCAGTACTTCGGGTTTGCCTTCAGCTTGATGCTCGAACCGCTGGTCGCCGATACGAGCTGGTATGCGCCCGACCCGACCGGCTTGGTGTTGAAGGTGCTGTTGCCGACCTTCGTCACATAGTCCTTCGGCACGATGCTGAGCGTGGTGAGGTACGACAGCAGCGTCGGCGACGGGGCCTTCGTCGTGACGACCAGCCGGTCGCCGTCCGCCCGCGCCTTGCTGATTGCGCTGAAGTTCGCGTACTGCGGACTGTTGAAGGACTTCTTCAGGATGCGGTTGATGCTGAACGCGGCGTCCTCGGCGGTCAGCTTCTCGCCGTTGCTGAAGGTGATGCCGTCGTGGATCTGGAACGACCAGGTGGTGGCGTCGACCTGCTTCCAGGAATCCGCGACCCACGGCACGACCTTCTGCGACTTCGGGTCGCGGCGCAGCAGCTGGTCGAAGATGTTGCGGTAGACCGTGTAGCTCGACGAGTCGTACTGCAGGCCGGGGTCGAGACTCGCCGGGTAGTTGGGCAGATCGACGGTCAGCGAGTGCTTCGCCGATCCGCCGCCCTCGCCGCCGGACCCGCTGCTCAGCGAGCACGCGGCGAGGGTCAGACCGACGGCGGCCGCGAGGACGAGCCTTGCGGCGTGACGCGCGCGGACGTGGTGGCGCGGCCGGGCCATGGGAGCTCCTTTGTGCTGAGCGGGACGAGGGACGCCCCCGCCGTCCTCGTGATCGACCAGATCAGGATTGGATCTAAAACCCAATCTGTCAATAGCCGATCTGGAGAAACCGAGCAATAGCGATGCTTGACTTGAGCAATAGCGTCTTGCATCGTTGCGAGATGAGAGATTCCCTCAGAGGCCCCGATGAGCGGGATCGTAGCATCGTTGCCGCGCTCCAGCTCAACGGGCGCGCCTCGTGGAAGCAGGTCGGCCGTGCCCTCGGCGTCCCCGAGTCGACTGCCGCACGCCGGGGCCAGCAGCTGCTCGACGCCGGGATCGTGCACGTCACCGGCGTCCTCGACCACCTCCACTGCGGGCTCGGCATCACCCTGGAGGTGCGACTGCGCTGCCGCCCCGGCCGCGCCGTCGCCGTCGCCGAGGCGGTCGCCCAGATGCCGTCGTCGCGGTTCGTCACCCTGCTCACCGGATCCGCGGACGTCGCCGCCGAGATCGTCGTGCCCAGTCACCGCGACGCCGCGCGGCTGCTGGTCGACGAGCTGCCCTGCCCCGACGACGTCGTCGAGACGGAGTCGATGCCGGTCATCCGCATCTTCTCCGCGTTCGAGGAGTGGGACACCGGTCTGCTCGACCCCGCCGCGGCGACGCGGCTGCGCCCGCACGGCACGCCGTACGAGCACCTCCGTTGGCAGGACCCGGAGACGCTCACCGAGCAGGAACGCGCCATCGCGGCGGTGCTGGCCGAGAACGGCAGGGCGAACTACGCGCAGATCGCGGCGCGGGTCGGTGTCAGCGAGTCGACGGCGGCTCGCCGGGTCGACTCGCTGGTGAAACGCGGGTGCCTGAGGTTCCGCACGCTCTTCGAGGTGTCAGCGATCGGACTCGACCTGGAGTTCATGCAGTGGTTCTCTGTCGTACCCGGCGAACTCGACAACGTCGGCGCGCAGCTGGCGAAGCAGCCGTCCAGCCGGTGCGTGGCAGCGACGGCGGGACGGTTCAACCTGTTTCTTCACGGCGTGCTGCCCGGGTACGGCGACCTGTACCACTACACCACCGACGTCGTGGGCGCTTTGCCGGGCCTGCAGACGGCCGACGTCACGATGCAGGTGCG
>JBOHBN010000102.1:0-7526 GCA_050698355.1 Streptosporangiales bacterium
CGACGATGCACGGCACCGACGTCGACGAGCTCGACATCCACGAGGGACACGTGATCAGCCGCGGTGGCGAGCAGCGCATCCCGCTGATCGACGTCATCATCGCGCGCTTCGGCATGCAGTCCGGGAACCTCATCGGGTCCGGCGCGTACACACCCAAGTACGACAAGCCGGACCGGGAGACCGGCCAGTCGGAACAGGTCACCGCCTTCTGGATGGTGGGTGGCGCCGGCGCCGAGGTCAGCGTCGACACCGAGACCGGCGCGCTCACCGTCGAGCGCCTGGTCGTGGCAGCCGACGTCGGGCGGGCGATCAACCCCGCGACCGTCCGCACGCAGCTCACCGGCGCCGCCGTGATGCAGCTCGGCGGCACGGTGTCGGAGGAGCTGCAGTACGAGGAGGGCCAGATCATCAACACCGGGATGGGAAGCTACAAGGTTCCGGGGATCCTCGACGTGCCGACGACGATCGAGCCGGTGATCGTCGAGTTCCCGATGGACGACGCGCCGTTCGGCGCCAAGGGTGTCGGGGAGAGTGGCACGTTCGCGGTGTCGCCCGCGATCGCCGGCGCGGTCGAGGACGCCGTGGGTGTGCGCATCCGAGAGCTACCGCTCACCGGCGAACGCATCTGGCGAGCGCTGCATGCCGCCGAGGGCGAGGACTGACGATGACCGAAGAACCGTACGAGATCGCCCTGACCGTCAACGGCGAGGATCTGCGCGCCAACGTCGCGGCCGACGAGACGTTGCTCGAGGCACTGCGCCGCGCCCGGCGTCTCTACGGGTGCCGGGAGAGCTGCGGGCAGGGCCTGTGCGGCACCTGCACCGTCATACTCGACGGTCGCGCGATCTCCAGCTGCCTCATGCTGGCCAGGTTGGTGGACGGCTCCACGGTCGAGACGGTAGAGGGGCTCGGGACACCTGGTGACCTGAGCGACGTGCAGGAGGCGTTCGTACGCGAGGGCGGCTTCCAGTGCGGCTTCTGCACCCCGGGGATGGTCGTCATGGCCACCCAGCTGCTGCGGGAGAACCCCGACCCGAGCGAGGACGAGATCCGCCACCACCTGGCCGGCAACATCTGCCGGTGCGGCGCGTATCCCGAGATCGTGCGCGCGATCCGCTCGGTCGCCGACCAGCGCGTGGGCAGCGCGGCAAGCAAGGCCTAGCCGCGCGGCGCCATCAAGATCTGCTTCTTCCGGCCGCAACGCGCAGGTTTCTACGCGTTGCGGCCACGCCGAACGGATCTTGACCTGGAGCTGTGTGGCCGATTTGCACGCCCAACGGCGCCAGACCATAGCGGTGCGCTAGCGGCGGCGCCGCCGGGCTCGGCGCGCCGCGGTCGGCCCGCCCTCCCAGCGCTGCACCGCCTCGCTCTCCAGGCCGAACAGGTCGAGCACGCGGCCCGCGGTCTGGTCGACGATGTCGTCGACCGTACGCGGGTGGTGGTAGAAGGCAGGTACCGGCGGGACGACCATGCCGCCGCTCGCGGTGACCTCGGTCATCAACCGCAGGTGGGACATGTGCAGCGGGGTCTCACGGACGAGGAGCACGAGCTTGCGCCGCTCCTTCAGCGTCACGTCGGCTGCCCGGACGACGAGGTTGTCGTCGTAGCAGTTCGCGATGCCCGACAGGGTCTTCACGCTGCAGGGCGCGACGATCATCCCGTCGGTGGGGAACGAACCGCTGGAGATCGACGCGGCCAGGTCGTCCTCCCGGTGCACGACGTCGGCCATCTCCGCGACCTCACCCACCTCGTGGGTGGTCTCGTACGCAAGCGTCGCCCGGGCGCCGGAGGTGATGATCGCGTGCGTCTCGACGTGCGCGATGGCCCGCAGCATCTGGAGTATCCGCACGCCGTAGATGGCTCCCGACGCGCCGCTCACCGCCACCACGATCCGGCGGGGTCTTGAACCCTCCGCGTCCTCGGCCGCGCTGCGAATGCCGCTCACTCCTCCTCGAGGGTCTCCAAAGCGGCTGCCGCGGCCCGCTTGACGTGGTCCCGGGAGAGCGTCCATGCGGCGTCCGCGTCGCGCCGGACGATCGCGTCGGTGATCGCGCGGACCTCCTTCAGCGTCTCCTGTGACCGCTTCGGGCGGCGGAGGGACGTTGCGCGCAGGTATGCGATGCGGCCCCAGAGCGACGTGAGCACCGAGCGGACTACGGCGTTGCGGGCGCCGTCGAGGAGCACGGAGTAGAAGTCGTCCTTGCGGGCGATGAGCTCGGCGAGGTCGCCGTCACTGAGCGTCCGCTCGATCGCGTCGGTGGTCGCGACGAGCTTCTGCACCTCCTCGTCGGAGGCCGTGGCGGCGAACCTGCTCGCCGCCAGCGCTTCGAGCACCCCGCGGACGTCGTACAGATCGTGGGCTTCCTCGGTCGACATCTTCGCGACGACGGGGCCCTGGTTGGCGAGCAGGCGCACCAGCCCCTCGCTCTCCAGCTGCCGGAGCGCCTCGCGGATGGTGGTGCGGCTCACCCCGGTCAGCTCGCAGAGCTCACGCTCGACCAGCCGCTGGCCCGGCTGGAAGGTGCGGTTCAGTATCGCCTCGCGGAGGTTCTGCAGGACCTGCGCCCGAACCGGTGCCGCGACCGCGGCTACGCGAAGGTTGCTTGACGACGACACTTGCTCCTCTTTCCCGGGTTCGGCCAACCTCGGCGCGTTGGATCTCCCCCACGCGGCCTTCGTGGAGAGTTTATCCATCCGCGGCACTCCAGCTCCGGAGTTCTTGTACCTCCCGAGACGTGCGCTCGACTGCCCCCAACAGGCAGACAATAATACCATCAGACAGCCATATTGAACGTCTCACTCGAGCGAACGCGTCGCGGCGCGTTCGGTTACGGCCGCGTTGGCATGCGCGTTGGTCGGCAGGTCTCGGCCCGTCACCCGAGCGGCGGCCGGACGCCCACGTAGAACGCGAAGATGCGCAGGGCACCGTCCCGCTCGGCGTCGCTCAACTCGTACTGGAACAGGTCCACGTGGCGGCGTACGTTGCGGTCGACGGCGGCGAGCAGCTCGCGACCCGCAGCGGTGATGCCGACCCTGGTGATCCTGCGGTCTCCCCCGCCGGCCGTCCGCTCCACCAGGCCCCGGCCGACCAGGCCCGTGACCAGCCGGGACGCGTGCGCCGGAGAGACGTCGAGGCGCGCCGCCGCCTCGTGCACCGGCAGCGGCGCGTTCGGCGACCCGAACACCTGGATCAACAGCTTATGCTCGAGCGGCTCCAGACCCGCCTTCTTGGCCTGCTCGTCGACGAGCCGGAAGACCTTGCGGATGACGTAGTGTGCCTCGGCGATCCCGCTGAAGTAGTCCTCGAATCGCTGGTCGGCCACGCCGGCATTCTCGCCGGGCTCGAGTCGGGACCTCACGAGTGCCGGCTCAACACCTCGTACAGCCAGCGGCCGGACGTGCCGAACCACTCCCGGTCCGCCAACGCGTCGCGCTTCGGGCCCTTACGGGCGGCCGCACGCTCCGGTGAGTCCATGACGGCGCGGGACGCCAGCTCGTGCAGGGCGAGATGGGTCCACGGCGCGCCCGCTCCCGAGCGCACCCGCCACCGCCGCACCCGCAGCCAGTCCTCCGCACGGAGCAGGGCGGCGACGTGCTCGTTCTCGTACCAGTCGTCGAACTGCGCCACGTCCCCGTCCGGGACGGCGAAGGCCACGACGGACAGGTAGTCGCCGGCACGGTCCGCGCCGGAGTCCGACGCGAGCTCGCAGGTGAACCGCGTGAAGCCGCGGACGTTCGCCAGCATCCACTCGGTGCGCTCGGACGGTTCCTCCTTCAACCGCTGGTACGCCTTGGTGTCGAGCACGGCGAGGTCGCTGAGCTCGTACACGGCGAGGTACGCCGGCGTACCCGACAGAGCGGTGTAGCGGGTCGCGCACTCGAAGCCGTCGAGTTCCAGGCGGGCCGGGATGTGCTCGGTCTCGTACCAGTCGTGGAACTCGCTCTCATACCCCTCGGGCGGCTCCATCTGCGAGAACAGCATGCCTTCGGTCATGTGCGAACACCTTCTACGGATTGCTCTACCCGCCGCGCACCGCGACGGGCCTGGCCGCTGGCGGCGTGTTACGGCTCCTGGCGAACCTGACCTGGCCTGCCGTGACGGCGACCGCGACCGCGGGCAGGTCACCGATCTCCAGCGCCGCGAAGGCGTCGGCCCCACGACCACCGACGGGCGTATCGATGACGAGCAGGTCGCCTGGCCGGCCGACCTCGAGCCGCCCGGCATCCAGGCCGTACACCGCACCGACGTTGCCGGTGCACGCGGTCACCGCCTGGCGCGGGGTCAGCTCCGACAACGAAACGAGCTCGGCCATCTGCCGCAGCATGCCGAGCGAGACCACGCCTGTGCCCGTCGGGGTGTCCGTGGCGATGAGCAACCGGCCGAGCTGACCGGAGGCGAGCGCCCGGTCGGTGATGTCGATCGCGGACCGCAGGTTGCCGGCGTGGACGAGCTGGAGAGCGATATCCCCGCCCTCGTCGACCATGCGCGCGTTCTCCTCGGGGTCGAGTGCGGTCGGCCCGCCGTTGACGTGCCCGGCGACATTCGGCTGCATCGCCAGCAACACCTCGGCGGAGATCTTCGCCTGGCTGCCGGGGATCGACCCACCGCCGGTGTGGCACATCACCACGAGCCCCGCCCGGCGAGCGGCGTGGACGACGGGCACGTAACCCATCGCGTCGTCGAAAGCCCCGAAACCGGCCTTGGCGAGCCACACGCCCGCGGCACGGAGCTCCTCGAAATCCGACGCTTCCAGGCCGGGCTCGAGAACCACCGAGCCCGCATGCACCGTGACCCCCGACGGCCGGTACTCGGCGAAACAGCGCTGCGCCGCGATCGCCAGCGCCTTCACGCCGACGACGTCCTTCGGCCGCCCGGGCACGTGCACCTCGCTCGCGGAGATGGCCCGGGTGGTGCCACCGTGCAGGTAACTGTCCAGGAACCCGATCATCCCCTGGCGCGGGGTGTAGTCGCCGAACGTCGTGTGCACGTGCGAGTCGATGAGCCCGGGTACGACTGTCGCTCCCGCGGCATCGACCACCGTGGCGTGGTCGGCGGCCGCGACGTCGGCGGTGTCACCGATCCAGGCGATGGCGCCGTCGTCGACGACCAGGGCATCCCCGTCAAGGCGCGTACCCGCGGTGTCGCCGGCGTGCGAGTCACCGATGTTGATGACCGCCGTGCTCACTGGTGCACCATCCTTGTGTCGGTGATCTTGGATGGATCGCCGATGCACCCGAGGCGCCGCCAGGTCATCGCCCTGCTCGCTCGACGTGATGGATGTCCAGCATGAGATCTGCGGGGCTTGGCGGTCGCCCGGGGCGTGGAGACCGTCGACAGGGCTGAGCGCCTTCGAGCGCCGATCAGTGAGCGGACTGGCAGTCGCGTCCCGGCGCCGCACGCGGGTGCCTCCCCACTGGGACTAGCAGCGAGGAGGCTGACATGCAGTCTGCCAGCAACACCCTGCCCGAGGAACCCCCAGGCGCCGTGACCGCCGGGGTGGACTGGGCCCGCGACGACCACGCCGTGGCGGTCGTCGACGCCCGCGGCCGCCAGATCGCTCGGCACACCGTCGAGCACAGCGCGGCCGGGCTGCGCGACCTGCTCGCCGTGCTGGCCCGCGCCGGCGCCGGTGAGGTCGCGATCGAACGACCCGACGGCCCAGTCATCGATGCCCTGCTCGAGGCGGGAATCACCGTGGTGGTGATCAGCCCGAACCAGGTCAAGAACCTGCGCGGCCGGTACGGGCAGGCGGGCAACAAAGACGACCGGTTCGACGCGTTCATGCTCGCCGATACCCTGCGCACCGACCGGGCACGGCTCGCGCCGCTGCGCCCCGACACCGAGGCGACCACAGCGCTGCGCCGCACCTGCCGAGCCCGCAAAGACCTCGTCGGCCACCGCGTCGGGCTGGCCAACCAGCTGCGCGCCCACCTGGCCATCGTCTTCCCCGGCGCCGTCGGGTTGTTCGCCGACATCGACTCCGAGATCGCCCTGACGTTCCTGACCCGCTTCGACTGCCAAGCCCGCGCCGACTGGCTGTCGCCTGTCAGACTCGGCAACTGGCTCGCCTCGGCTGGCTACTCCGGCCGCACCGACCCAGCCGTGCTGCACGCCCGACTCACCGCCGCACCCCGCGGCGCCACCGGCCAGGCCGGCGCCGCCGGCGCCGGCATCACCGGTGCACTCGTCGCGGCACTGACCACCCTGCTCGCCCAGATCAAGGCACTGACCACCCAGATCGACCAGCAGCTCACCGCCCACGCCGACGCCCACATCTTCACCAGCCTGCCCCGCTCCGGCACAGTCCGCGCCGCCCGACTGCTCGCCGAGATCGGCGACTGCCGCGGCCGCTTCCCCACTCCCGAAGCGCTGGCCTGCCTCGCCGGCGCCGCACCATCCACCCGACAGTCCGGCAAAATCCGCGCCGTCACCTTCCGCTGGGCCTGCGACAAACAACTGCGCGACGCCGTCACCGACTTCGCCGGCGACACCCGCCACGCCAACCCCTGGGCCGCCGACCTCTACCGCCGAGCCCGCGCCAAAGGACACGACCACCCCCACGCCGTGCGTATCCTCGCCCGCGCCTGGCTGTTCGTCATCTGGCACTGCTGGCAAAACGAGACCGCCTACGACCCCGCCCAACACAACGCCCTGCAACGCCTCCTCACCGAACAAACCAAGATCAACACCACGGCGGCTTGACACAGGGCTTCTCATCCGTAGCCGTCGCCCTGCTGAGCGGGCCAACCTGATGAGCACGTCGAAGTCCTTGCCGGACAGTCCGTGCTCGGCATGGACAGGCTCGATCCGGGCCACCAGGCCCTCGAAGGTTTCGATGAACAGTCCCATGGCGGTCAGCCGTGGGTCGTCGAACGCGTCGCCCATGAGTCGACCCTACCGAATGCTTGACACGCGGAAAATCCGCATGGCAAGCTTTAGTTGCGGTAGCAGATGTCCGCACAGCAGTTAACTCTCTCGACGCGGAGGAGATCATGACCCGCAGTTTCGACACCCGTGCCGCCCGAAGCCACGTGCCGGGCCGACCGGCCAACATCGCCCTGTGGTGTCTACAGGTGGTCACCGCGGTGGCAGTCGTCGGCGCAGGGCTGGCCACGGTGGGCGGCGCCGCGCAACCCGTCGAGATGTTCGACCGGATCGGCGCTGGCGAGTGGTTCCGCTACCTGACCGGCGCACTCGAGGTGGCAGGCGGGCTCGGCTTGCTGATCCCGACCCTACGTGGGCTGGCGGGCCTGGCGCTGGCGGCGCTGTGGGTCGGCGCGACCGCCACCCACTTTTTCGTGATCGGCGGCAACCCCGTGCCTGCCGTCGTGTTGCTCGTCATGAGCTGCGCGATCGCCTACGGGCGCCGGCACCGGAGCGCAGCACTGATGGAGGGAGTCACCCGATGAGCGTGTTCTCTGCGGCCGAGCTGGCCTACCTGGCCGAGGGCGACAAGCTGGGCCGGCTGGCCACCGTCGACCCCGACGGCACCCCGCACGTGGTGCCGCTGGGTTGGAACTACAAC